>NZ_JBPGXM010000090.1:0-16065 GCF_056755495.1 Leifsonia sp. KNZ12-8B | reverse complement strand
CAAGGATCGGACGCACCCACCATCAACCCTTCCAGGCATCACAGTGAGGCAACTTCCCTACCTTACCACTCCCCGCCGGAATGTCAACTCAGCGCGCCGCGCTGATCGAATCCGATCATGAAGTGGAGGTGTTCATCCTAAGCGCAGCGACCCGACTCTCACAAGTCGTGATTCGCCGTCAGGCTCAGGATGATGGTCCCGCTTGAGGCCGGGGAGCTCTTCGGCTCTCCCGCACCTTTGGGGTGACAAGTAATTACTTTACGCAGACCTGACACGGCCCGCAAATCGCTCCTGCATCCCGGGCGTGTCATGCCCTGGTGCCCCGGAACAGGCGGGAGTTCAGAGCCCCGAGTACGCGTGGAGTCCCTTGAAGAACACGTTGACCACGCCGAAGTTGAACAGCACCGCCGCGAACCCGATGATCGCGAGCCACGCTGAACGGGATCCGCGCCACCCGCGCGTCGCACGAGCGTGGATGTAGCCGGCGTAGATCACCCAGATGATGAACGTCCAGACTTCCTTTGTGTCCCAGCCCCAGTAACGACCCCAGGCCTTCTCGGCCCAGACCGCTCCGGCGATGAGCGTGAACGTCCAGGCGATGAAGCCGACGATGTTGATCCGGTACGCGAGGTTCTCGAGCACCACGGAGCTCGGCAGCGTGCCGAGGAACCGGAACCCCTGGGGCCGCGACTCCGCGATCTGGCGCTCGCGCCGATACTGGAGCAGCTGGAGCCCCGACAGGGCGAAGCCGAGCGCGAAGAACGCGGTGCCCAGCACCGCGACGATGATGTGGATCACCAGCCAGTACGACTGGAGTGCCGGCTGCAGCGGGACCACCGGGACGTAGTACCGCAGTAGCGCGATGCCCTGAAGCACCAGCACGAGACCGACGATGAATGTGCCGAGGTACTTGATCTCCCAGCGGAGGTTCGCGAGCAGGAACACTCCGATGATGACGAGGGTGCCCGTCATCGAGAACTCCCACATGTTCGCCCAGGGGACCCGTGCCGCCGCGATGCCGCGGAGGACAGTCGCCACCAGGTGGAATCCGAACCCGATCGTCGTGAGCGCGAACGCCCAGCGGATCGCGACCGTCGACTCGGCACCGTTCATCACGTCATCCTCGACGCGGGAGCTGATGCGCGAGGAGAGACGGCCCAACGCGGATGTAGGACCTTCCGGCGCGACCGGATCGTCTCCACCCGTCGCCGTGATCGTGCCCGCTGCGGCGGCGGGCGTGGAGACCGCCGCGCGGCGCGCGACGGCGCTGGGAACTGCAGCTGCCTCCACCGCGGTCACCCGAGCGCCTCGCCGGGCGAGGTCGAGCGCGAACGCGATGAAGGCGGCCGCGTACAGCCCCATGGCCGCGTAGATGAACACGGTTGAGAGCTGGGACAGGGTCTCGGTCACGATATAAGCCTACGTCGTCGGTGGTCGGGTCAGGGCGGTCGCGTGCTGTTCCGCCACGGCGGTGACAGCGGCGATGAGGTTCGGATCCTCACCTCGGGCGAGCCCCGCGTACTCGAGCGTGAGCGAGCCGTCGGAGTTCTCGACGGCCTTCACCCAGATGCGGCGACGCGGAACGAACAACGAGGTCAGCAGCCCGGCGAGGATGAGGATCGCGAACAGCAGCACCCACCCCTGCGCGGGATCATGGTGCACGTCGAGCGAGGCGTACCGCTTGACGTTGTCGAGGCTGATCGTCCCGAGCCCGTCGGGGAGCTCCACCGTCTGCCCCGGCCGGACCTCGAGCGCCTTCGTCTTCGTCGGCGGCCCGGCCAGCTGGGTCAGCTTGTCGGTGTTGAGGCTGTACACCGACTGCGGCACGCCGCTGTCGACGCCGAGGTCTCCGACATACACGTTGAGACTCAGGACCGGGTCGTCGAGGCCGGGGAACTTCGACGTGAGCGCTCCCGTAGCCGTCTGGCTCTCGGCGACGGTCGGGTAGAAGAAGCCGATCATGCCCACCTGCTTCGCCAGCCCGTCCGGGACCTTGACGAATCCGAGCGAGGTGAGGCGCGCGTCCTGCGGCAGGAACGGCACCGAGTCGGTGAAGACGACATCCCCCTGCGGGTTCTTCACCGTGATGGTCGGCGCGTAGCCGTTCCCCAGGAGGTAGACGTTCGTCCCTCCGATGGAGAGGGGCTCGTTGACCTTGATGGTCGATGTGGACGACGCGTCGCCCGGCCCGGTGGTCGACACATGGGCGGTGTAGTCGAGTGGAGTGCCGACCGCATCCTGATTCTTCGTCTCGTAGGCGACGTCGAGACTGTCGACGCGGATCGAGAACGGCTCGAGCGCCTGATCGTTGAAGAAGCGGCCCGGATTGAAGGAGTTGTACGAGGGGAGGCTGTTGACGAAGCTCTGCCCCTCGACGACGACCTTCTGGCCGGTGTAGCCGAAGCCTCCGCCGACCCCGATCGCGATGAGCACGCCGAGGAGCGCGACGTGGAAGACGAGGTTGCCCGACTCGCGGAGGTACCCGCGCTCGGCTGAAACCGAGGTCGATCGCGCGTCCTGGTAGAGCGCGACGCGGTAGCGGGAGGCGCGGAGGATCTCACGGGCGGCCTCGATCGGCTCCGGCGCCGACGCGCGCAGTTCCGCGGGAAGGATCCTCGCCTGGAAGCCGGCCATCCGAGTCAGCCGCACCGGCGTCTTCGGCGGCTTCGCGCGCATCGCGTCGAAGTGGTGCTTGGTCCGAGGGATGATGCAGCCGATGAGGGAGGCGAACAGGAGGAGGTAGATCGCCGAGAACCACACAGACGTGTACACGTCGAAGAACTGCAGCTTGTCGAGAACCGGGGCGAGCTGCGGGTTGTCGGTGAAGTACTTGGTGACGCCGTTCGGGTCCGAGCTGCGCTGCGGGACGAGCGACCCGGGCACTGCCGCGATCGCCAGCAGCAGGAGCAGGAACAGCGCGGTGCGCATGCTCGTGAGCTGCCGCCAGAACCAGCGCACCCAGCCGACCGGCCCCAGGCGGGGCTGGACGACGTTCGGGTCCTCACGCGGTGGCGCGGAGTCGATGTGATCAGAGGGCCGGCTCAAAACCTTGGATCACCGCCAGGAATTGGGACATGAGCTGACTCCAGAGCCCGGTTGCCATGAGGATGCCGATGACGACGAGGAGCACGCCGCCGATGATGTTGATGAGCCGGATGTGCCGCTTCAGGAAGGCCACCGATCCGGCGACCCACTCGAAGCCGAGGGCGACGAGCAGGAACGGGATGCCCAGTCCGATGCAGTACACCAGCCCGAGGAGCGCGCCGCGCCACGGCGACCCCGTCCCGACGCTGAGGGCGCTGATCGCCGCGAGGGTCGGGCCGATGCACGGGGTCCAGCCGAGCCCGAAGACGATGCCGAGCAGCGGGGCGCCGATGAGCCCGGTCGCGGGGCGCCATGACGGCTTGATCGTCCGCTGCAGGAAGGAGAACTGACCGATGAACACGAGCCCCATCAGGATGACGACCACTCCGAGGATCCGGATGACGACCTCCTGCCACCGGACGAGCCACAGCCCCAGTGCACCGAAGGCGGCGCCGTACGCCACGAACACCACGGCGAACCCGAGGATGAACAGCGCGACACCGGTGAGGACGCGGGACCGCTCCCGCTTGGCGCCGCCGTCGCTCATCCCACCGACGTAAGCGAGGTAGCCCGGAACGAGCGGGAGCACACACGGCGAGGCGAACGACACCAGTCCGGCGAGCAGCGCGACCGGCAGCGCCAGCAGCAGCTGGCCGCTGAACACGATCTGACCGATTCCTCCCACGTCAGGACTCGGCCACGGCGTCGGAGATGAGGGTGTCGAGGATGCTGCGGTCCGGGATGGCGCCGAGGATGCGGGCGGCGACCCGGCCCTTCTTGTCGATGACGAGCGTCGTCGGCGTGGCCTTCGGCGGGACCGTCTTGCTGAACGCCAGCAGCACGGAGCCGGTGTCGCGGTCGAGCACGGTCGGATAGGTGACGCCCTTGTCCTTCTCGAAGCTCGCCGCGGTGCTCGCAGAGTCGTAGAGGTTGACGCCGAGGAATCCGACGCCGTCGCCCTTGTACTTCTGGTAGAGCGCTTCGAGGTCGGGAGCCTCCACCCGGCACGGCGGGCATCCGGCGTACCAGAAGTTCACGACCAGAACATCGCCCGCGAAGTCCTTCGACGAGACGGGTGAGCCGTCCGCCAGCTCGCCGTCGAAGGCGACCGGCTCGCCGCGGTTTCCTGCGGCGAACTCGCTCACGGTGCCGTCGCCCGCGATGTAGTTCTGACCGCTCCCGGCCCGGTACTGCTGCGCCAGACTGTCGTTGGCCGTGCATCCGGAGAGGAGCAGGGCGCCGGCGACCGTGGCCACTGAGAGGGCGAGAGTGAGTCCGGATCGACGTCGCATCACACCGCTCCCACATCGGTCGCCGCGGCCAGGAGGCCGGCCGCAGGCTCCACGTAACCGACCTCGACGAGGCGGCTCGGAGCCTCCGTCGCGTCGCCGACCGACCGCTCGAACGTGGTGATGCTCGACAGCGCACAACGCCGGTTGCGCGGGTCGTGCCAGAACCGCTCGCCCGCAACGGAGAGATGCGTGACCCAGATCGGGAGCTGGTGGCTGACCAGGACGACGTCGCCGTCTGGCACCGAGTCGAATGCCGAGTCGATCGCCTCCATCATGCGGCTCTCGATGCTCACGTACGCCTCGCCCCAGCTGGGCCGAGCCGGGTTCACCAGGTAGGGCCAGTTGCTGGGGCGCTTGAGGGCGCGGCGCATGACTGTGCCCTCGAAGCGGTTCGTCGGCTCGATGATCCGGTCGTCCACGACGGGCTCCAGGCCGAAGGCCGCCGCCACCGGGCGGGCCGACTCGCGCGTGCGCTGCAGCGGCGAGACACGAAGGCCTGAGATCGGCCGGTCGCGATCGCGGAGCTCGTCCGCGGCGGACTCGGCCATCCGGTGCCCGAGCTTGGAGAGGCCGAAGCCCGGCAGCCTGCCGTACAGGATGCCGTCGGGATTGAACACCTCGCCGTGACGGACGAGGTGAACCTGGCTTGCTACCACCGGTCCAGTCTACGGACGCGCTTCCCTTGAATTCACTGAGCGCGGGCAGCGGCACCGCCGGGCGGACCCGCGCGGGCGGTATGAGCGGACGGTAGGCTTGTCGCTCGTGACCGCACGCGCTTTGATCAGAGACCTGGCCGCCCTTCCCGACGGCCCCGTGAGCGTTGCCGGATGGGTCGAGACCGTCCGCGACCAGAAGAAGGTGCAGTTCGTCGTCCTTCGTGACGAGTCGGGCGCCGTGCAGCTGGTCAACCCGCGCACCGCCGGAGAGGACGGCGTCGTCGTCGCGGATGAGCCCGCCACCACTATCTCCGGACTCTCTCAGGGAACCTTCGTCCGGGCGACCGGCGAGCTCAAGCATGACGAGCGGGTCAAGCTCGGCGGCATCGAGATCAAGCTCACCTCGCTCACGGTCGAGACCGCGGCCATCCCCGAGACGCCGATCGCCGCCGACAGCGGGATCGACAAGCGCATGGACTGGCGCTTCCTCGACCTCCGCGAGCCGAAGCACAACCTGATCTTCCGTGTGCAGACCACGTTCGAGCACGCGCTTCGCCAGTACTGGATCGAGAACGGCTTCATCGAGATCCACACCCCCAAGCTGATGGCATCGCCTTCGGAGTCGCGCGCGGAACTCTTCCAGCTCGACTACTTCGAGACGACCGCCTACCTGGCCCAGAGCCCGCAGCTGTTCAAGCAGATGGCCCAGGCCGCCGGCTTCGGCCGCGTGTTCGAGGTCGGACCGGCGTTCCGCGCCGACCCGAGCTTCACCAGCCGTCACGCCACCGAGTTCACGAGCATCGACAGCGAGATCAGCTGGATCGACAGCCACGAGGACGTCATGAAGCTGCACGAGGACCTCATGGTCGCCGGCTTCACCGCGGTGAAGGAGAAGCACGCCGAGGAGATCGAGCGGCTGTTCGGTGTCGAGGTGACCGTCCCGAGCACGCCGTTCCCGCGCATCCCGTTGGCCGAGGCCAAGCGCATCGTCGCGGAGCGGGGATACGAGGTGCCGCGCGCCGACGACGACATGGACCCCGAGGGCGAGCGCCAGATCTCGGCGTACGTCAAGGAGACCTACGGTCACGAGTTCGTCTTCCTGACCGACTACAACGCCAGCATCCGGCCGTACTACCACATGCGTCACGAGGACGACCCCACGCTGACCAAGAGCTACGACCTCATCTTCAACGGCGTGGAGATCTCCACCGGAGCGCAGCGCGAGCACCGCGTCGACATCCTGGCCGAGCAGGCGAAGGAGAAGGGGCTCGACGTCGAGGAGCTCGACCTGAGCTTCTTCGAGTACGGGATCCCGCCGCACGGTGGCTTCGGGATGGGCCTGGCGCGTGTGCTGATGCTCATGCTGCACCTCTCGAACCTTCGCGAGACGACCTACCTCTTCCGCGGGCCGACGCGCCTGACGCCGTAGCACCGCTCCCGGAGGACGGGAGCGCGGTCCACCGCTCTCCCGCAACGAGGATGTGCCCGAGGAACCGGATGCCGATCGTCGCAGCGGCCGTGTCGAGTCTCCTGGTGAGCATGAGGTCGGCGACCGATGCGTCCAGGACCCCGGACGGATGGTTGTGCGCCACGGCGAAGGACCTCCCGCCGCGGGTGAGTACCGCTTGAAGCACGTCGGCGGGCTGGATCTGCGAATCGTCGACCCCGCCGTCCCGGAGGAGGACGACTTCTCGCGGGCGTGCCGCCCGGTCCGCCACCACCACGACGAAGCGCTCGCTGTCGCGGTGGAGGAGCTCTGGGCGCACGATGTCCGCAACCGCTGCGTCGTCCACAAGCCGGGTCCATGCCGACGCCTTGCCGGCGCGACGCCAGATCTCGATGATGGCGACGAGGCGGCCCGCGGTCGCCGGGCCCACGCCCGGAAGCGCCTCCAGGCGAGCGAAGTCCATCGACGCCAGGCCCTGGTACCCGCCCGTTCGGCGCAGAATGGATCGTGCGAGCGCGAGGACGCTGAGACCGGTCTGGCCGGAGCCGAGCACCAGCGCGAGGACCTCCTCGTCGGTGAGTGATCCGACGCCGAGACGCCGCATGCGCTCGCGCGGCCGGTCGTGTGCAGGGACGTTCGCAAGCGGCTCCCCCTCTTCCTGATCAGGCATGAGGCCACGGTAGGAGCGGCCGAACGGCGTGAACGCCGCTGATCCGAATCTGTGGAGAACTTGCCGTCGGTCGAGCCCTGTGGATGGTTGGCCGCGGGTGCGCGCGGGTTCACCGGGTGGACGGATCATCTCCACAGGGCTGCGCGCTTCGAGAGTTGTCCACGGATTTGAGAATCATCCGATCCCGCGTCCGTCGTCGGGGTCACAATGGACGCACATTCTCAGAAGGAGTCGTCCATGACCAGTCCGAACGACGTCGTCATCCTCTCGGCCGCGCGCACCCCGCTCGGCAAGATCAAGGGAGCGCTCGCCAGCCAGAGCGCGGTCCAACTCGGCACGACCGCCCTGCGCAAGGCGATCGAGGAGTCCGGGGTGGGGCCGGAGGCGATCGACGCGGTCATCTTCGGCCAGGTGCTCCAGGCGGGCGCCGGCCAGAACCCCGCGCGGCAGACCGCGATCGCTGCCGGTATCGGCTGGAACGTGCCTGCCACGACCATCAACAAGGTGTGCCTCTCGGGACTGGCCGCGGTCATCGATGCCGCGCGCCTCATCCGGGCGGGAGAGGCGACCGTCGTGGCGGCCGGAGGTCAGGAGTCGATGACCAACGCGCCGCACCTGCTCCCGGGTGCTCGCACGGGCTGGACCTATGGCTCGATCCAGGCGCTCGACTCCGCCGCATACGACGGGCTGACCGATGCGTTCGACGGCATCTCGATGGGAGCCTCGACGGAGCAGTACACGGAGCGCCTCGGGCTGACCCGCGAGGCGCAGGACGCCTTCGCCGCGTCGTCGCACCGACGCGCCGGGGCCGCGACAGCGGACGGAACCTTCGCGGACGAGATCGCGCCGGTCACCATCCCTCAGCGGAAGGGCGATCCCCTGGTGATCGCGGCCGACGAGGGCGTTCGGCCGGACTCGACGCCCGAGGTGCTGGGGAGGCTCGCTCCCAGCTTCGCGCAGGACGGCACGCTGACCGCCGGGAACTCGTCACCCCTGAGCGATGGAGCCGCGGCGCTGATCCTCACGAGCCGCGAGAACGCCGAGCGGCTCGGGCTCGAGTGGCTCGCGGTCGTCGGCACGAGCGGGCAGGTGGCCGGTCCGGACAACTCGCTGCACTCCCAGCCGTCCCACGCGATCGAGGCGGCGCTGTCGAAGGCCGACTGGTCTGTGGACGAGCTGGACTTCGTGGAGATCAACGAGGCCTTCGCGGCCGTCGCGCTCCAGTCGACCGCCGACCTCGGGCTCGACCCGGAGCGCGTGAACATCCACGGTGGGGCCATCGCGCTCGGGCATCCCATCGGGGCGTCGGGAGCCCGGCTGGCGGGGCACGCGGCGCACGAACTCGCCCGGCGAGGGAGCGGACGCGCGGCCGTTGCCCTGTGCGGCGGTGGCGGCCAGGGTGATGCCCTGCTGCTGTGGCGCTAGGTCGAGCCGGCGCCGGCGCTCGAGCCGGCGCCAGCGCTCGAGGTGGCGTTAGCGCTCGAGGTGGCGTTCGTCGGGTCCGGTGTACTGGGAGAGGGGGCGGATGAGGGAGTTCGAGGCGTACTGCTCGAAGATGTGGGCGGTCCACCCGGTGATGCGGGCGGCGGCGAACAGCGGGGTGAACGTCTCGGTGTCGAAGCCCATCAGGCTGTATGCCGGGCCTGACGGGTAGTCGAGGTTCGGCTTGATGTTCTTGCGCTCGGCCATGGCGTTCTCGAGGGAGTCATAGAGCGCGAGCATGTCGGCGCGGTCGTAGTGCTCGACGAGTCGCTCGAGGGCGGACCGCATCGTCGGGACCCGGGAGTCGCCGTTCTTGTACACGCGGTGGCCGAATCCCATGATCTTGCGCTTCTCGGCGAGTGCGGCGTCCAGCCAGGCCTCAGCGCGGTCGGCCGAGCCGATCTCGTCGAAGGCGTGCATCACGGCCTCGTTGGCTCCGCCGTGCAGCGGACCCTTGAGGGCGCCGATCGCACCCGTGACGGCCGAGTACACATCGGACAGCGTGGAGGCGATCACGCGCGCCGTGAAGGTGGAGGCGTTGAACGAGTGCTCCGCGTACAGCACGAGCGAGACGCGGAAGGCGTCGACCACGACGTCGTCCGGGACCTCGCCGAACGTCATCCAGAGGAAGTTGCGCGAGAAGTCCAGGTCGTCGCGGGGCTCCACCGGCTCGAGGCCCCGGCCCCGGCGCTGGATGTAAGCGACGATCGAGGGGAGCTGCGCGAGCAGATACACGGCCCGGCTGTCGTTGAGCTCCGGATCCAGAATGCCGTCGGGCTGCTGCAGGGTGGTGTCCAGTCCACCGAGCTGGCTCACGGCGGTCCGCAGGGCATCCATCGGGTGGGCGGTGACCGGGACATCGTCGATCGCGCGCCGCGTGCGGTCGTCGAGGCCGCGGAGTGAGCGCTCCAGCGCTTCGAACGCCACGAGCTCGTCCGGCGACGGCAGCTCGCCATGCCAGAGGAGATAGGCGACCTCCTCGAAGGAGCAGTGGGCGGCCAGCTCCTGCACCGGATAACCGCGATAGAGAAGGGAGTTGGTTTGCGGGTTCACGGAAGAGATCGTCGTGGTGTCGACCACGACGCCGGCGAGTCCCTTGTGGATGTCCAGGTCGGTCTTGTCCGGGTCGGTCATGTGCTGGAGCTCCTTTGCTGCCAGAGCGCCGGGTTACCGGCGCACCTCGAAGTTGTAGACGGAGGTGTCGAAGGCGTTGTAGCCCTCGTAGTCGATCAGATCGTAGAGCTCGGCGCGATGCTGCATGTCGCCGAGGAGGGGCTTCAGCGTCCCGCCGTCGAGGAGCGCATCGAGCCCGCGCTCCGCCGCCCCCATCGCCAGACGCAGCAGCGAGACCGGCCAGATGACGATGTTGACGCCCACGTCGCCCAGCTGGTCCACCGTGAAGAGGTCGCTCTTGCCGAACTCGGTCATGTTGGCGAGCATCGGCACATCGATGGCCCGGCGCACGGCCTCGAACTCGCCGAGGTCGGCCATCGCCTCCGGGAAGATGGCGTCAGCGCCCGCGTCGACGAGCGCCTTCGCGCGGTCGATCGCGGCGTCGAGCCCCTCCACCGCGCGGATGTCGGTGCGGGCCATGATCAACAGGTTCGGATCGCGGCGCGCGTCCGCCGCCGCGCGGATGCGCTTGAGAGCGGTGTCCTCGTCGACGACCTGCTTGCCGTCGAGGTGGCCGCAACGCTTCGGGTTGACCTGATCCTCGATGTGCAGACCGGCGACGCCGGCGTCCTCGAGGGACTGGACGGTCCGCGCGACATTCATCGGCTCGCCGAACCCGGTGTCGGCGTCGACCAGTGCGGGCAGATCCGTCATGCGTGCGATCTGCGCCGAGCGCCCGGCGACCTCGCTGAGGGTGGTGAGGCCGATGTCGGGGAGTCCGAGCTCGGCCGACAGCACGGCACCCGAGATGTAGACGCCTTCGAAGCCCTTGCGCTCGATGAGCCGTGCGCTGAGCGGGTTGAACGCGCCGGGCATCCGGACAAGCTCGCCGGAGGCGAGGCGGGCACGGAAGGCGGCGCGCTTCTCGTGCGCCGGGATGGAGGAGTAGAGCATCAGAACAATCCCTTCGGTACGGCGACCGAGGCGAGCAGGCCATGACGGGCCGTGATGGTGAGGCCGCCGAGCTCTGCGGCCGTGAGGTCGGGAAGGCGCTGCGCGAGGCCGAGGAACCGCTCGATCTCCGCCTCCTCCAGCACATCGGCGGACAGCGTGCGGAACTTCGCGATGTAGTCCGCACGGGCGAACGGCCGGGCGCCGAGCGGATGGGCGTCGGCGACGGCGATCTCGTCGGTGATGGTGGTGCCGTCGGCCATCCGGATCTCCACCCGGCCGCCGAAGGCCTTCTCAGCCGGGTCCGTCGAATGGTAGCGACGGGTCCACTCCGGATCCTCCGTCGTGCGCACCTTGCCCCAGAGTGCGACGGTGTCCGGCCGGGCGGCGCGCGACGGCTGGTACGACTCCGCGTGATGCCAGCGACCGTCCTGCAACGCCACCGTGAAGATGTACGGGATGCTGTGGTCGAGCGTCTCGCGCGAAGCGGACGGGTCGTACTTCTGCGGGTCGTTCGCCCCCGATCCGATCACGTAGTGGGTGTGGTGCGAGGTGTGGATGAGGATGGACTCCACCCGCGTCGGGTCGGCCGCCTCCGGGTGCTCGCGGTGCAGCTTGCGAGCAAGGTCGATCCACGCCTGGGCCTGGTACTCCGCCGAGTGCTCCTTCGTGTACGAGTCGAGGATCGCGCGCTTCGGCTCGCCCGGCTCGGGCAGCGGTACGTCGTAGGACGCCGACGGACCGTCGAGCAGCCAGGCGATCACGCCGTCCTCTCCTTCGTAGATCGGCGTCGGGCTGGTCTCGCCCCTCATCGCACGATCGACGGCCTCCACGGCCATCTTGCCGGCGAACGCCGGAGCATGCGCCTTCCAGCTGGAGATCTCGCCCTTGCGCGACTGCCGGGTCGCGGTCGTGGTGTGCAGCGCCTGCCCGATGGCCTGGAAGATCACCTCCGGCGGGAGGCCGAGCAGCGTCCCGATGCCGGCAGCGGCCGACGGGCCCAGGTGGGCGACGTGATCGATCTTGTGCTTGTGGAGGCTGATCGCGCGGGCCAGATCGATCTGGATCTCGTACCCGGTCGCGATGGCACGGACGAGGTCGCGTCCCGACAAGCCGAACGCGCGGCCGGCGTGCTGCGCCACCGCGACGATGGGCGGGATGTTGTCACCAGGGTGCGAGTACTCGGCCGCGAGGAAGGTGTCGTGGTAGTCCAGCTCCCGCACCGCGACGCCGTTGGCCCAGGCCGCCCACTCGGGCGACACCCGGACCTCCTGGGCCTCGCCGAAGACGGTCGCACCGTCCTGCGGGTGCTCGTTCGTCGACGTCAGCTCGTCGAGCTGCCGGACCGGCAGCCGATGCGCGAGCGCCTGCGACCGCGCCGACACCACGGGGCGGCGGGTGAGCGAGGCCGCGGCGACGGCTGCGTTGTCGATCACGCGGTTGACGACCATGTCTGCGACATCGTCGTCGACATCGACCGGGTCGGCGGCGACCTCGGCGATCCTCCACGCGAGCTGATCCTGTCGAGCGAGAGTCTCCTCGCTCCTGTGCACACGGACGTTGTGAAGCTTCACGTATCGAACCTACCTCGCTACGCTCTCGCCCATGGTCCCAGCGCCCTCTCTGCTCGCGTTCGCGCTCGCGTCGATCGCCCTCATCGTGATCCCCGGCCCGAGCGTGCTCTTCGTGATCGGTCGGTCCCTCGCGCTCGGTCGCCTGGGTGGGCTGCTGAGTGTGCTCGGGAACGCACTCGGGATGCTCCCGCTGGTGGTCGCGGTCGCACTCGGGATCGGCGCCGTGGTGGCGCAGTCGGAGATCGTGTTCACCATCGTGAAGTTCGCCGGAGCCGCGTACCTGGTCTACCTCGGCATCCAGGCGATCCGCCATCGTCGGCACACGGCGGTGACGCACGAGGCGACGGCTCCTCGGCACTCGCCGTGGCGGATCCTGGGCGAGGGCTTCCTCGTCGGGCTCACCAACCCGAAGTCGCTCGTGTTCTTCGTCGCCGTGCTACCGCAGTTCGTGGACTACTCGGCGGGCTCCATCCCGCTCCAGCTCATGGAGCTCGGGGTGGTGTTCCTCCTGCTGGCGCTGACCTTCGACAGCGTCTGGGCGCTTGCCGCGGGTACCGCGCGCCAGTGGTTCGGCCGCTCGCCGAAGCGGGTGGAACGGCTCGGCGCCACCGGGGGCGTGCTGATGATCGGATTGGGCGGCATCCTCGCCCTCACCGGCGCGAAGCACTGACCGGCCGGCGGATCAGATGTCGCCGGCCGTGGCGATCGGGACCAGGAACGCGCGGGCCAGCGTGTGGAAGTGCGCGTTGAACCCGAGGATGGCGGGCGTCGAGGCCGGGTCGAGGTCCAGATGCTCGACGTCCAGGGCGTGCACGATCACGTTGTAGTGGTGGGTGCCCGTTCCGGGCGGCGGCCCGGCGCCGGTGAAGCTCTTCGAGCCGAGCTCGTTCGACAGCATCGCCGCTCCCTGCGGGAGGGACGCGCCTCCCTCTGCCCCGGCTCCAGCGGGAAGCGAGGTGACGGACGCCGGGATGTTGTACACGGCCCAGTGCCAGAACCCGGAGCCGGTCGGAGCGTCCGGGTCGTGGATGGTCACGGCGAAGCTCTTGGTCTCGGCCGGGAAGCCGCTCCAGGAGAGCTGGGGCGAGACGTCGCCACCGCCTCCGCCCGCACCCCATTGCGCGCGGGCCAGCGGGCGGTCGTCGGCGATGTCGTCGCTGGTGAGGGTGAACTGAGGAACGGCGCCGAAGCGCTCCAGAGGATCCTGCGTCATGCGCGCCACGCTACGCCCTCTGCGCCGAGCCGGAGACCTCGACCGGTGCCGGACGGCGGCGGAGTCGCTGCGGCAGCCCGGTGATCCCCCACCCGGTGACGCGCAGCATCGCCTCGGCCACGATCGCACCGGTCATCTTGGAGGCTCCATGCTCGCGCTCGATGAACGTGACGGGCACCTCCGCGACCGTCAGCCCCGCCCGGTACGCCCGCCGCAGCATGTCGATCTGGAAGCAGTAGCCCTGGCTCTCGACGTCGTCGAAGTGGATGCTGCGCAGCGCGCCGGCCGTGAAGGCGCGGTAGCCGCCGGTCACGTCACGCGCCGGGATGCCCAGTGCCGCGCGCGAGTACAGACTGCCTCCGCGCGAGAGCAGCCGCCGGTGGGCCGGCCAGTTGACGACGTCGCCGCCGGGGATCCAGCGCGAGCCGAGGACCACATCGGCGCCGGGGCCGCCGTCCTCGCCACGCAGAGCCGCGAGCAGGCTCGGGAGCTGCTCGGGGCGGTGGGATCCGTCGGCGTCCATCTCGACGATGCGGTCGAAGCCCACGTCGAGCGCCCAGCGCATCGCGTCGCGGTAGGCGGCTCCGAGGCCCTCCTTGCCGGCCCGGTGCATCGCGTGCACCTGCGCGTCGGTCGCGGCGAGCGCGTCGGCGATCTCTCCTGTGCCATCCGGCGAGTTGTCGTCGACGACGAGGATGTCGGCGTCGGGGACCGATGCGCGGACCCTCCCCACGATCGGGCCGATGTTCTCCCGCTCGTTGTAGGTGGGGATGATGACGAGGGTTCGCACCGAACCGCCTTTCTCGTACTGCGTGTCGACCGTACTCCCACCATCCTCCAGGACGCTGAACAGTTGGAGAACGAACCTTCCGATCCCTGCAGGCTTCGAGCGGGCCATGCGTGTCCACAGGGTCCGGTCCCGAATGGGCTGTCCACCGATCACGGGGAACCCTTGGTGGCGATTTCGCGTTGCGGCCATCATGAACAGCATGGATCCCGTCGCCACCATCATCTGGACCGTGTCGTTCGTCCTCGTCACGGTCACCGTCACCGGGCTTTCGCGTCGGGTGGGATGGTCGGCGCCGGTGGTGCTGGTCGCGGTCGGCGCGGTCGCGTCGTTCGTGCCCGGCGTGCCCCAGGTGGCGCTCGAACCGGAGGTCGTGCTCTACGGGCTGCTGCCGCCGCTCCTGTTCGCTGCCGCGATCCAGACGTCGGTCGTCGACGTGCGGGCGAGGCGCGACGGCATCCTGCTGCTCTCCGTGGGACTCGTGGCGTTCACCGTCCTGGTGGTCGGCATGGCGACCTGGTTGGTGGTGCCGGCCATCACGCTGGCGGCCGCGTTCGCCTTCGGGGCGGTGGTCGCACCGACCGACACGGTTGCGGTGACCGCGATCGCCGGCAGGGTGCACCTCCCCCGCCGGCTCGTCACCGTGCTGGAGGGCGAGAGCCTCCTGAACGACGCCACCGCCCTGGTGGCGCTGAACGCGAGCATCGCGGCGATCGTGAGCGTGATCAATCCGTGGACGATCGCGGGCGACTTCGTGCTCGCCGTCGTGGTGGGCGTGGGGGTCGGCTTCGCGGTGGGCTGGGTGCTGGCGCAGATCCGCAAGCGGCTGCGGTCCCCCGTTCTCGACACGTCGCTGGGGCTGATCACGCCGTACCTCGCGTTCATCCCGTCGCAGCTGCTCCACGGCTCCGGCATCCTGTCGGTCGTCATGGCGGGGCTGTACCTGGGGTATCGATCCCCCACCATTCAGACGGCGGAGGCGCGGATCGCGGAGACGATCAACTGGCGGACGATCCAGTTCCTGCTCGAGAACGCGGTCTTCCTCTTCATCGGGCTGGAGCTCTCCAGCATCCTCGGGGCGGCCTTCGGATCGGGCATCACGGTGACGGAGACGATCCTGATCAGCGTCGTGGTCGTCATGGCGCTGTTCCTCGCGCGGTTCGTGTGGATGGTCGGCACGACGGCGCTGTACCGGCACGGGCCCAGGAGGCTGCGCGAGCGCGGGTGGAACTGGCCGACCGGCATCGCGGTGTCGTTCGCGGGCATCCGCGGGGTGGTCACGCTCGCGGCGGTGTTCCTGCTGCCGGAGGAGACGCCGCACCGGGAGTTCCTGCAGTTCCTGGCGTTCGTGGTCGTGGTGGTCACGCTGCTCGAGGGTCTGGCGCTGCCCTGGATCATCCGGCGGCTGCGGCTGCCGCCGCCCGACTTCGCCCAGGAGGCCAGCGAGATGCAGCGCCTGCTCGCCGAGGCCCAGACGGCGGGCCTCGAACACCTCGAGTCGCAGGTCACCGGCGACGAGGACGATCGCGTGCTCGAGCGGCTGCGGATCAACGCCGTCTTCCTGGCGGACGCGCTGGAGAATCCGTCGCCGGATCAGGACGAGGACGCCCCGCTGGAGTACCGCCGGCTCCGGCGGTCGATGATCGGCGCGGAGCGGAGGGCCGTGCTGACGGCGCGGGCGGAGGGGCGGTTCCAGGAGCCGGCGGTGCGGTCGGTGCTCGCGTTCCTGGACGCGGAGGAGACCGCGCTGAAGTCCTCCGGTCCTGGTGGGAAGAAGCCGCTCATGTGAGGGGCGA
>NZ_JBPGXM010000089.1:0-16585 GCF_056755495.1 Leifsonia sp. KNZ12-8B | reverse complement strand
GCTGTGAACACCCGCCCGAAACGTCAGGATGCTATAGTGCCGGACCCTCTCAGCGCCCCCTCGCACCGCCCAGGACCCCTGCTCGCGCTGGCCGTCATCCTGCTTCTCGAGGCGGCTCTGGTCACCGGTCTCGCCGTCTGGCTGCTGATCGACCTGCTGACGCTCACCCCGCAGTCGTACACGACCGCCGTCGCGATCCTCGTGCTGGTGGTGCTCGCGGCCGTCTGGGTCATCGCCACGGCCGTCGGCATCCTGCGCAGGCGTGCCTGGGCGCGGGCGTCGGCCGTCACCATCCAGGTGCTCCAGATCGCGGTGGCCGTCGGCTGCTTCCAGGGCCTCTATGCACGTCCCGACCTCGGCTGGGCGCTGCTCGTGCCCGCCATCGTGGCGGGTGTGCTCGCGCTCACCCCGCGCGTCGTCCAGGCGACCGCGCGCAACACGGAGCAACACGAATCGTGAACGGACGGGAACAAGTCGCAGACTCGGATGGTTATGCCCGACATCGTGACTGATCTCTCCGCATCCCCCGCCACCGCCTCCGACACCCTCCGCTCCACCGTCGCCGCCGCGCGCGACGGCTACCAGGAGTGGCGCGAATGGAGGCTGCGCAGCGTCGCGGAGCCGACCGGCAACCTGGCCCTGATCGAGACCCGCTGGCTCGAGCCGGGCGACGACACGACGCCGGAGCAGGCGCTCGCCGGGCAGCCGGAGACCGTCACCGCCACCGAGCTGAGCCGCCGCGACCTCGACACGGGTGAGCCGCAGCGCGGCATCCGGCTGTGGGACGCCGCCTCGCCGGCGATCCGGGCCTACGAGACGATCGAGGCGTTCCCGTTCGACCCGGCCTGGGTGATCGAGGCCACCTTCACGCCCGTCGACGGCGACCGCACCATCCCGTTCGAGCACATCCGCGACAACGGCCTCACCCGCGACCTCGTCGTCCCGGGCGACATCACCTTCACGCGCGACGGCGTCGACTACACGCTGAGCGCCTTCGACGACGACGGCACGCTGCTGCTGGTCTTCGGCGACCCGACGAACGGCGCGGAGGGCGACGACGGCACGTACGCGTCCGGCCGCTTCCTCTTCGTCCGCCGCGACGGCGACCGCGCCGTGCTCGACTTCAACCGCGCCTTCGTGCCGCCGTGCGGCTTCTCGGACCAGTACAACTGTCCGCTGCCGCCCCGGAACAACCGCTTCGCCGTGCCGGTCCTGGCCGGAGAGAAGCGCGTCGTCCTCCGCGGCGGCGCCGCCCACTGACCGCCGGCTCCCGGCACCTCCCCCTCTTCCCCTCCCACAGCACACAGGAGAACTCCGTGAGAAAGACCCCCTTCATCGCGACGCTCGCGATCGGACTCGCCTCGGCCCTGGCGCTCGCCGGCTGCGCGGGCGGTTCGTCGTCCGCCGCCTCGGGCAGCGACGCGACCATCGCGGTCGGTTCGCAGAACGAGCCGGTCAACCTCGACAACACGGCCGGCAGCGGCAGCGGCGTCACCGAGGCGTTCAACGGCAACGTCTACGAGGGCCTGTTCAAGCTGACCGACGACGGCAAGGTCGAGCCTCTGCTGGCGACGAAGTACACGACCAGCGACGACGGCCTGACCTACACCTTCACCCTTCGCGAGGGCGTGAAGTTCCACTCGGGCGGCGAGTTCACGAGCGCCGACGTGAAGCGCAGCATCGAGCGCGTCACCGCCGAGAACTCGCAGTCGGCCCGCAAGTCGCAGCTGGCCGTCATCTCCGGCATCGACACCCCTGACGCGCACACCGCCGTCATCCACCTGTCCGAGCGCTCCATCTCGCTGCCGTACAACCTCAGCTACGTGTGGATGACCGGCACCGGCGTGAAGAACCTCAAGACCGCCGAGGACGGCACCGGGCCGTACAAGCTCGGCACCTGGAAGCGCGGCAGCTCGCTCAACATCGTCCGCTGGGACGGGTACTGGGGTGAGAAGGCGAAGAACAAGGAGGTCGTGTTCGACTACTTCACCGACGCCTCCGCCCTCTCGAACGCGCTGCTGACCAACCAGGTCGACATCGTGACGAACATCCAGAGCCCGGACACCCTCGACCAGCTGAAGGGCAACAAGGACTACACGATCAACGACGGCAAGTCGACGGTCAAGGAGCTCCTCGCCTTCAACGACCGGGTGGCGCCGTTCGACAAGGCCGAGGTGCGCAAGGCGGTCTACTCGGCGATCGACACCAAGAAGCTGCTCTCGTCCATCTGGGGCGACTACGGAACGCTGATCGGCTCGATGGTCCCGCCGAGCGACCCCTGGTACGAGGACCTCACCAAGGTCAACCCGTACGACGTGAGCCTGGCCAAGAAGGAGCTGGCCGAGGCCGGTCTGCCCGACGGCTTCACCTTCACGCTCGACACCCCGACCTACGACCCGCACCCCGCGGTCGCCGAGTTCGTGAAGAGCGAGCTGGCGAAGGTCGGCATCACGGTGAACATCAACTCCATCTCGGCCGACGAGTGGTACTCCAAGGTGTTCAAGGACCACGACTTCGAGGCGACCCTGCAGGAGCACGTGAACGACCGCGACGTGGTCTGGTACGGCAACCCCGACTTCTACTGGGGCTACGACAACCCGCAGGTGACCCAGTGGGTGAAGGAGGCCGAGCAGGCGTCCACGACGGACGAGCAGACCGCCAAGCTCAAGCAGGTCAACGAGCAGATCGCGAAGGACGCCGCGAGCGTCTGGCTCTACCTCACGCCGCAGATCGTGGTGGCGTCGAGCGACCTCAGCGGGTACACCGTGAACGGTCTGAACTCGACGTTCTACACCTACGACATCGTCAAGAAGTAACCCCGCTCCACGAGTTGTCCACAGATGCTCGGGAGGCCGCGAGGGCGGTCTCCCGAGCATCTACGCTGAGAGGATCATGGCTTCCTATCTCCTGCGCCGCACCGGGTTCCTCCTGGTGTCGCTGCTGCTCGCCATGGTCGTCCTGTTCTTCCTGCTGCGCGTCCTGCCGGGCGACCCCGCCAACGCGCTGCTCTCGGTCAACGCGACGCCGGAGCAGGTGGAGGCCGCGCGCGCCCAGGTGGGCAGCGACAAGCCGATCCTGGAGCAGTTCGCGAGCTGGTTCGGCAGCCTGCTGTCGCTGAACCTGGGGGAGTCGTTCGTCACCTCCCTCCCGGTCGGGCCCGAGATCGCGTCGCGACTGGCGGTGACCGTGCCGCTCACCCTCCTGTCCTTCCTCCTCGCGCTCGTGCTCGCCCTGCCGATCGGCTTCGTCGCCGGCTGGAAGAGCGATCGCTGGTACGGCATCGCGCTCTCCGCGTTCTCGCAGCTCGGGATCGCGGTCCCGGTCTTCTGGGTCGGCATCCTGCTGGTCAGCGCGTTCTCGATCAATCTGCGCTGGTTCCCGGCCGGCGGGTTCCCGCGTGACGACTGGGCCGACCCGGCCGCGGCGCTCGAGGCGCTCGCGCTGCCGATCATCACCATCGCGATCGTGATGAGCGCCTCCATCTCGCGCTACGTCCGCAGTGCGACGCTCGACGTGATCGGGAGCGACTACCTGCGCAACGCCCGCGCCCTCGGCTCCGGGTTCGGCGCGGCGATGTGGCGGCACGGGCTGCGCAACGGCGCCGTGCCGGTCATCTCCATCCTCGGCATCGAGCTCGCGACGACGTTCCTCGGCGCGGTGGTCGTCGAGAGCGTCTTCACCCTGCCGGGCCTCGGGAGCATGCTGCTCAAGGCGATCGAGCAGCACGACTACCCGAACATCCAGGGCATCCTGTTCATCTCCACGTTCGCCGTGCTGATCATCGGCTTCGCCGCCGACATCGTGCAGCGGCTGGTGGACCCGCGGCTGCGGCAGAGCATCTCGGGCAACCGATGAGCGCGGTCGTCGAGCAGGCAGCGGCGCAGGGCGCCGCCCCGGACCCGCGGCTGGCCGCGCGCCGCCGTCGCCGTCGCTCCGTCACCCTCGGCATCGGGCTGGTGCTGGTCGGACTCGTCGCGCTCGTCGCCGTCGTGTCGTTCGTCTGGCTGCCGTACGCGCCGAGCGACACCGGCGGCGGGCGGCTCGAGGCGCCCGGTCCCGAGCACTGGCTCGGTACCGATCGACTCGGTCGCGACCTCCTGGCTCAGCTGATGGTCGGCGCACGCATCGCGATCGCCGTCGGTCTCGGCTCGGTCGCCATCGGAGCGCTGGTCGGCGTGGTCCTCGGGCTGCTGGCCGCCTTCGCCACCTCGTGGCTCGACGACACGATCTCGGCGTTCCTCGACATCCTGATCGCGTTCCCGACCCTCCTGCTCGCGATGCTGATCGTCGCGGCGCAGGGGGCATCGCTGGGCACGGCCATCGTCGCGATCGGCCTGGCGATGTCGTCGGTGATCGCGCGGCTCACCCGGGTGCTCGCCAAGCGCGTGCTTGCGCAACAGTACGTGACCGCCGCCCGCACCTCGGGCACGTCGTGGCCGGGCGTGATCGGCCGGCACATCCTCCCGAACATCTGGCCGACACTGCTCGTGAACCTCGCGCTGCAGTTCGGCATCGCGGTGCTGGCCGAGGCGAGCCTGTCGTACCTCGGGCTCGGCGCGCCCCCGCCGAACGCGTCGTGGGGGCGGCTGCTGCAGGAGGCGCAGGGCACCGTCGGCGTCGCGCCGATGGGGGCCATCGCACCCGGCGTCGCGATCGTCGTGCTCGTGATCGGGGTCAACATGGTCGCCGACGGTCTGCGCGACGTCGCCGACCCGACCAGGAGGCGGTCACGATGATCCTCGACGTCCGCGATCTGCGGGTGGCCGCCCGCGACGGGTCGGCACTCGTGCACGACGTGTCGTTCTCGCTCGACGCGGGGGAGCGGCTGGGCCTGATCGGCGAGTCCGGCTCCGGCAAGTCGCTGACCTCCTTCGCCGCGCTCGGCCTGCTGCCCGAGGGGCTCACGGCGTCCGGGAGCGTCGAGCTCGCCGGGGTGCAGGTCATCGGCGCGAAAGAGCGCGACCTCGTGCCGCTGCGCGGTCGCACGGCGTCGATGGTGTTCCAGGAGCCGCTCACCGCGCTCGACCCGCTGATGCGCCTCGGCGCGCAGGTCGCCGGCCCGCTCCGCCGGCACCTCGGGCTGAAGGGTGCCGCCCTGCGCGAGGCGGTGCTCGCCGCCCTGACGGAGGTCCGCCTCCCGGAGCCCGAGCGCATCGCCCGGGCCTACCCGCACGAGATCTCGGGCGGCCAGCGGCAGCGCGTCGCCATCGCGGCCGCGCTCGCGTGTCGTCCGCAGCTGCTGATCGCCGACGAGCCGACCACCGCCCTCGACGTGACGGTGCAGGCCGACGTGCTCGCGCTGCTCGACTCACTGGTCGCCGAGCGGGGGATGTCCCTGCTGTTCGTCAGCCACGACCTCGCGGTGGTCTCGCGCATGACCGATCGCGCGCTCGTGCTGCGCGCCGGCCGGGTGGTCGAGGAGGGGCCGCTGAACCGCCTCCTGTCCGCCCCCTCCGACCCGTACACCGCCGAGCTCGTGCGGAGCGCCCGCCAGCTGGACGCCGCCCTGGAGGTGCGATGACGGCCATCCTCGAACTCCGCGACGCCGGCTTCCAGTATCGGCGTGCGGCCGCCCCTGCGCTGCAGGGCGTGTCGCTGGCCGTCGAGGCCGGGCGCAGCGTGGGCCTGGTGGGGGAGTCCGGCGCGGGCAAGACGACGCTCCTGTCGCTCCTGCTCGGGCTGTCGACGCCGACGAGCGGCGAGATCGTCTTCGACGGCACGCCGCTCGACCGGCGCGATCGGGCGCGGATGCGGGAGTTCCGGAGGAGCGTGCAGACCGTCTTCCAGGACCCGTACTCGTCGCTCGACCCGCGCCAGAGCGTCGGGCGCATCGTGGCGGAGCCGCTGCGGTCGCTGCGCATCGCGTCGGGTGCCGAGGCTCGCGAACGGGTCGCGGCCGCGCTGCGGGAGGTCGCCCTGCCGGCCGACGCGGCGGAGCGCTATCCGCACGAGTTCTCCGGCGGTCAGCGTCAGCGCATCGCGATCGCACGCGCCATCGTGTCGCGTCCGCGGGTGCTGCTCGCGGACGAGCCTGTCAGCGCGCTCGACGTGACGACGCGCATCCAGATCATCGACCTGCTCGGCGAGCTGGCCGAACGCGACGGCATGACGGTCGTCATGGTCTCGCACGACCTCGGCGTCGTGGCGTCCCTCTGCGCGCAGACGGTGGTGCTGCAGGGCGGCCGGGTGGTCGAGCAGGGCCCGACCACCGACGTGCTGCGCGCACCGGCCGACCCGTACACGCGCCGCCTCCTCGCGTCGGTCCCGCGCCTCCCCGCGCCCTGAGCTGCGCTGACGCGCGCCCGCGCGCTGCGCCCGCGCGCTGCGCCCGCGCGCTGCGTCGGCGACGAGTGGTGAGCAGATGCGGGTTCCCGCGCCGAGTCGTGACATGAGCTCACGACTCGGCGGCGGAAGCCGCATCTGCTCACGACTGGGCGGGGCGTCCGCGCCGGGGAGCGGTCAGTCGAGGCCGAGCTTCTTGCGGAGCGACGTCACGTGGCCGGTGGCCTTCACGTTGTAGAGGGGGAGGCGGATGGAGCCGTCCGGGTCGATGACGAACGTGGAGCGGATGACGCCCTCCACGGTCTTGCCGTAGAGCTTCTTCTCGCCGTAGGCGCCGTACGCCTTGTGCACGGCGAGGTCCTCGTCCGAGAGCAGCGGGAAGTTGAGGCCCTCCTGCTCCTGGAACTGCTTGTTCTTGGCGGGGGCGTCCTTCGAGATGCCGATCACGCGGTAGCCGCTGGACTTCAGCGAGTTGAGGTTGTCGCGGAAGTCGCACGCCTCCGTCGTGCACCCCGGCGTCATCGCGGCCGGGTAGAAGTACACGATCACGTTGTCGCCGGCGTAGTCGCCGAGCGAGACGGGCGCGCCGTCCTGGTCGGTGAGGGTGAACGTGGGCGCAGGCTGCCCTGCTTCGAGTCGCACATCAGTCATGCCCCCATTCTCCCAGCGCGAGGGGCGTCATTCTGCCGGAATCCGCCCCGAATTTCGGCAGAACGACGCCCCTCGCGGATCGCGCAGCGGGAGGCAGGCGCAGCGAAGCGGGAGGCAGGCGCAGCGCAGGCGCGTCAGCGGGCGAAGGTGGTGAGGAGGCGCTGCAGCGAGTCGAGGCGGGCGCGGCCGGTCTCGCCGAGGGCTCCGGCGTCGACGGCCTCCTGGATGGCGCAGTCCGGCGCGTCCGGGAGGTGCGTGCAGCCGCGCGGGCAGTCCTCCGCCAGCGCCGCGAGGTCGGTGAACGACTTGAGGATGCTGTCGGTGTTCACGTGGCCCAGCCCGAACGAGCGCACGCCGGGGGTGTCGATGACCCAGCCGTGCCCCTCCCCGTTCTCCACGCGCAGCGAGACGGTGGAGGAGGACGTGTGCCGCCCGCGCCCGGTCACCGCGTTCACGTGGCCGGTCGCGCGCCTGGCGCCGGGCACGATCGCGTTGACGAGCGTCGACTTGCCGACCCCCGAGTGCCCGACCACCACCGTGTCGTGCCCGACGAGCGCCGCACGGATCTCGTCGACCGGGATGTGATCCTCCCTGCTGGTGAACACCGGCAGGTCGAGCCCGGCGAAGTTCTCCAGGAACGGCCGAGGATCGGCCAGGTCGATCTTCGTGACGCAGAGCATGGGCTCGATGCCGGCGTCGTACGCGGCCACCAGGTAGCGGTCCACCAGGCGCGTGCGCGGCTCCGGGTTGGCGGCGGCCACGACGATCAGCATCTGGTCCGCGTTCGCGACGACCACCCGCTCCACCTCGTCCGTGTCGTCGGCGCTGCGGCGGAGGAGGGTCGTGCGCGGCTCGATGCGGACGATGCGGCCGAGGGTCCCCTCCTCGCCGGAGGTGTCGCCCACGACGGCGACGCGATCCCCGGTCACGATGGCCTGGCGGCGCAGCTCGCTCGCGCGGGCGGCGGTCAACTGGCGCTCGTCGTCCCCGCCCTCGTCGAGCAGCACGGTGTAGCGCCCGCGGTCCACCCCGAGCACGCGCGCGATCTCGGCGTCGGCGTGCTCGGGCCGCGTCTTCGTGCGCGGGCGGTTGCCCTTGGGGTTCGGGCGGGTGCGGACGGCCGACTCGTCGTACTCCGCGTAGGCGCCCTCGTCCTCGTCGTCGCCGTCGTCCGCCCACCACGACATGATTACGCGGCGCCGTCCTGCAGCATGCGGGTCCAGAGCTCGGTGAACTGCGGGAGGGTCTTGGCCGTCGTCGCGACGTTCTCGATCTCGACGCCGGGCACCACCAGGCCGACGATCGCTCCCGCGGTCGCCATCCGGTGGTCCTCGTAGCTGCGCCAGACTCCGCCGTGGAGGGGCTTCGGCTCGATGCGCAGACCGTCCTCCAGCTCCGTGACCGCTCCGCCCAACCCGTTGATCTCGGCGGCCAGTGCGGCCAGCCGGTCGGTCTCGTGGTGGCGGATGTGGCCGATGCCGGTGATCTCGCTCGGCGACTCGGCCAGCGCGGCGATCGCGACCAGTGCGGGGGCGAGCTCGCCGCCGGTCGTGAGGTCGAGCTGAACGCCCTGGATGCGCTCCGGCCCGGTCACGGTCAGGCGGTCGCCCTCCCGCGTGACGGTGGCGCCGAAGAGCGGCAGCAGGTCGACGAGGTCCGCCCCGACCTGGGTGGTCGACGCCGGCCAGCCGCTGATCGTGACGGAGCCTCCGGTCACCACCGCCGCGGCCAGGAACGGCGCCGCGTTGGAGAGGTCTGGCTCGATGTCGATGTCGCGGGCCGCGATCGCGCCGGGCCGCACGATCCAGTGGCCGACCTCCGGCGACTCCACGGTCACGCCGCGGGCGGCCAGCGCCGCGATCGTCATCTCGATGTGCGGGAGGCTCGGGAGGCGCTCGCCGGCATGGGTCAGGTCGAGCCCTTCCTCGAAGCGGGCCGCCGAGAGCAGCAGGGCGCTGACGAACTGGCTGCTGCTCGACGCGTCGACCTCGACCGCGCCGCCGCGCACCGACCCGGTGCCGTGGACGGTGAAGGGGAGGGCGCCGCGGCCGTCGTCGTTCACATCGACCCCGAGCGCGCGGAGGGCCGCGATGATGGCGTGCATCGGGCGCCCGCGGGCCGAGTCGTCCGCGTCGAACATCGTCGGGCCGAGCGCGAGCCCGGCGATCGGCGGCACGAACCGCATGACCGTTCCGGCCTGCCCGCACTCGATCGTTGTGCTGCCGAGCAGCTCCTCCGCCGGGGTCACCAGCAGGTCGGCGCCGAACTCGCCGGACCCGGGCCGCTCCACGATGGTCACGCCCAGCGCCCGCAGCGCCTCGACCATGTTCGCGGAGTCGCGCGAGTGCAGCGGCGCGCGCAGCAGCGACGGACCGTCGGCGAGGGCGGACAGCACGAGCTCGCGCGCCGTCAGCGACTTGGACCCCGGAAGCGAGACGGATGCCGTCACCGGACCCGCCGCGACGGGGGCCGGCCACAGCGTGTTCGGCTCGTCCGCGCGGTTGTCGCCGTACGGGTCGAAGTCGGGGGCGGAATATTTCGAGATCAGCATTGTTGTCAAGATTATCCGTTTCCGACCAGAGGAAGGCTGCCCGTGGCTCCCGCGACCGCTGTGCTCGACGCTCCTGCGCCCCAGGCGCTTCGGGCGCGCACGCTGCGGGCACCGCAATTAGACTGGCCGGTGATGACCACCGAGACGCAGGATCAGGGCCGCCTCTTCGAGGAGCAGGCCCTGCCCTTCATGGACCAGCTCTACGCGGCCGCCCTCCGCATGACCAGGAACCCGTCGGACGCACAGGACCTGGTGCAGGAGACGTACGTCAAGGCGTACGGCGCGTTCGGCCAGTTCAAGCAGGGCACGAACCTGAAGGCGTGGCTGTACCGCATCCTCACCAACACGTTCATCAACACCTACCGCAAGAAGCAGCGCGAGCCGTACCAGGGCACGATCGACGAGCTCGAGGACTGGCAGCTCGGCGGCGCGGAGTCCATGTCCGCCGCCTCCAGCCGCTCGGCCGAGGCGGAGGCGATCGACCACCTGCCCGACAGCGCCGTCAAGGACGCGCTGCAGGCCATCCCGGAGGACTTCCGGCTGGCCGTCTACCTCGCCGATGTCGAGGGCTTCTCGTACCAGGAGATCGCCGACATCATGAAGACCCCGATCGGCACCGTGATGAGCCGCCTCCACCGCGGCCGCCGGATGCTCAGGGAGCTGCTGACCGACTACGCGCACGAGCGGGGCCTCTCTGCGGTCCAGGATCCCGCCGTGCAGACCCCCAGGAGAAAATGATGACCGACTGCGGTTGTGAGAAGGCCAAGGCCGAACTCGAAGAGTACCTGCGCAACGAGCTCTGCAGCGAGGATGCTGCCGACGTGCGCGAGCACCTCGCCAACTGCTCCGGCTGCTCGGACGAGGCTCACCTCAACGTCGTGCTGACCGAGGTGGTGCAGCGGGCGTGCAAGGAGACCGCGCCCGAGACGCTCCGCACCGAGGTGCTGCTGAAGATCCGGTCGTTCCAGGCCAGCGTCCACTAGGCGCGTCATCGACCCGCGCCTGCTCCCGCTGGTCGGCGAGACCCGCGCGTTCTACGAGCGGCGCGGCACCGGCCGCGGCCCGAGCGGCCCGGACGGCGTGGCCGCGATCCGGGAGAGAGCGACCTCTGCCAGCGCGTCAGCGCCCGGCGCGGAACCACTGGGCACCGAGGTCCTGACCGTCGAGCACGATGGTCGAAGCGTCACGATCCGCGTCCACTCGCCCGCGGCGGGCGCTCCGCGGGGCGCACTCCTGAACATCCACGGAGGTGGCTTCTACCTCGGACCCACCTCGGCGGACGACCGCCGCAACCGTGCGCTCGCCGAGGACCTCGGCATCGCGGTGATCGACGTGGACCACCGGCTGGCGCCCGAGCATCCCTGGCCCGCCGCGCCGGACGACTGCGAGACCGCAGCGCTCTGGCTCGCCGACGAGGCTCTCGTCCGGTTCGGGACGGACCGGCTCACGATCGGCGGCTTCTCGGCCGGCGCCACCCTCGCGCTGACGACGCTCCTCCGTCTCCGGGACCGCGGCGTCCAGCCGTTCGCGGGTGCCGCCCTGCAGTTCGGCACGTACGACCTGAGCGGGCGGACGCCGGCCGGGCGACTGATCGCCGACGAGTACTTCATCGAGGCGTACGCGGGGGAGGCGCCCGACCGCGCGCACCCGGACATCTCGCCGATCTTCGCCGAGGTCCGCGGACTCCCTCCCGTGCTGATCATCGTGGGGGAGGAGGACGTGCTCCTAAAGGACAACCTCGCGATGGCGGCGCACCTCCAGGCGGCCGGTGTCGACGTCGACCTGCGCGTCTACCCGGCCGCGCCGCACGGCTTCACCGGACACCCGACGCCGATGGCCGCTGCCGCGGGGGAGGACCTCCGGGGCTGGCTCCGCAACCGCCTGCACGAGGGCGGCGATGTCACTCCCCGGAGCGCACCTGATTCAGGAAGAACAGCCCGCCGAGCGGATCGGTGACCTGCGCGAACCTCCCGAACTCGCTGTCCCAGGGGTCGCGCACCACGGTGCCGCCGAGATCGATCACGCGCTGGGAGGCCGCTTCCGCGTCGGTGACGCCGAAGTAGACGACCCAGTGCGAGGGGACGCCCTCTGGCAGCATCCCGTCGGCGTCGTACACGCCGCCCGCGGGCGACGCCGGGTCGCCGAAGGTCACGTAGCGGAAGTCGGCGGTGTCGCCGAGCACCTGCGTGGTCCAGCCGAAGATCCGCGTGTAGAAATCGACCTGGGCCGCGTAGCTGCGGGCGTAGAGCTCGTGCCAGGCGAGTCCGCCGGCCTCTGCGACCAGCTCGAAGCCGCGGTGCTGGTCAGGATCCCACATCCCGACGACCGCGCCGCCCGGGTCGGCGATGACGGCGAGGCGGCCCTGGTCGCCCACGGTCATCGTGGGGGCGACGACCACGGCGCCGGCCTTCTCCGCCGCCTGCACGGACGCGTCGGCGTCCTCGACGAGCAGGTAGGTGAGCCAGCTGTCGGGCTGGGCGCCCTCCATCGCGGGGCCGAGGCCGGCGATGCGGTGGCCGTCCTTGCGGAAGGTGACGTAGCCTCCGTACTCCTCGCCCGCCTCCTCGGCGGTCCAGCCGAACAGTGCGGTGTAGAAGTCGCGGGCGCGCGGCACGTCGGAGGCGGCGTAATCGACCCAGCAGGGCTCGCCGAGGCGGTGGGTGGTGAGGACGGTCATGGGGTTACGGTACGCCCAAGAGCTCACCCTGCCCACATCGGTCCGGACCCAAGGGGGGCTCACCCGATCCCGACGGACGTTGCGACGACGGCGAGGAGAGCGAGCAGGAGGGTGTTCGCGGCCGCGATCATCCGCAGGTGCAGACCTCGGCCGTTCCACTTCTTCTCGATCAGCGCGCGTGTCTCGTGTGCTGCAGCCTCCCCCTCGCTGTCCCAGTCCTCGTTGTATTCGCCGGGCGGGGCGGCTTCCATGAGCGCCTCGATGCGCTGCTGCTCGGCCCGGTCAGGTGCACGGCTGAACCCTGCGATGCTCGGACTCAGGTAGGACAACAGATTTCCCGCGAGAGCGAGGGCCGCGGTCCACACGGCGAGCCAGAGCGGGAAACCGGAGAGGAAGGTCAGCAGGGCCTTGAGAGCAGTCTCCTGATCGTGCGCTGCCAGCGCCGCACGCACATCACCGAGCGCGAGAGTCGCGCCGACGACGGTGCAGATGGCGGGTACGAAGACCACGACCGTGCTGAGGGGCCCCCAGGGGCTTCGGGATCGGGTGCTCGGCTGGTTCGCCGTCGTGCTGCTCACGAGCCACACCATCGGCGCCTCTCGACCAGCCGTTAGGCAGAAGGGGCCGCCCGTCAACCACAACGAACACCCCCCCCCCCCCGCGCGAGGGGGGCCCCACCCCACCCACCCCGCTCGAAAAGGTGCACCCCCCACCCCCCCCCCCCCCCCCCCCCGGGCCCCCCCCCCCCCCCGTTTCCCCCCCCGCCGGGCCCCACCACCTCGCCGCCGCCGGCCTCCGCGCGGACGTACCGCCGGGGCGCGCTACAGCGTCAGCGCGCGCTGGATCAGTAGCGACTGCTCCTGCGCGTGACGCTTGGCCGAGCCCGCGGCCGGCGACGCCGACGGCGGGCGCGAGACCACGCCGAGCGGGCGCGGGCCGAGCTTGGAGGTCTCCAGGATCATGTACGGCCAGGCGCCCTGGTTCTCGGGCTCGTCCTGCACCCACACGATCTCGGCGTTGGGGTAGGAGTCGACGACCGCCTTGAGCTCGTCGCCGGGCAGCGGGTAGAACTGCTCCACCCTGACCAGTGCGACCTCGGGGTTCGGGTTCTTCTCGAGCTCGTTGAGGAGGTCGTAGTAGAGCTTGCCTGCCATGAGGAGGACACGCTTCACCGCGGTCTTGTCGGTGATCCGCTTGTCGTCGATCACCGGCTCGAAGCGGCCCGACGTGAAGTCGGCCACATCGCTCGACGCGCCGCGGAGCCGCAGCATCGCCTTCGGGGTGAAGACGACCAGCGGGCGGCGGGGGCGCGCGTACGCCTGACGGCGCAGCAGGTGGAAGTACGACGCCGGCGTCGACGGCCGGGCGACGGTCATGTTGTTCTCGGCGCACAGCTGCAGGTACCGCTCGATGCGGGCGCTGGAGTGGTCGGGTCCCTGACCCTCGTAGCCGTGGGGGAGGAGCAGCACCAGCGACGAGCGCTGGCCCCACTTCTGCTCGGCCGAGGAGATGAACTCGTCGATGATGATCTGCGCGCCGTTGGCGAAGTCGCCGAACTGCGCCTCCCACAGCACCAGGGCGTCGGGCCGCTCGACCGAGTAGCCGTACTCGAAGCCCATGGCCGCGTACTCGCTGAGCAGCGAGTCGTAGATCCAGAACTTCGCCTGGTTGTCGCTGAGGTTCGCGAGCGGCAGCCACTCCTGGCCGTTCTGCCGGTCGTGGAGCACCGCGTGGCGCTGCACGAAGGTGCCGCGGCGGGCGTCCTGGCCGGCGAGACGCACCGGCGTGCCCTCGATGAGCAGGGAGCCCAGGGCGAGCAGCTCGCCGAAGCCCCAGTCGATGCCGCCGTTGCGGCTCATCTCGCCGCGCTTGTTCAGCAGCTGCTGCAGCTTGGGGTGCACGGTGAAGCCGGCGGGCGGGTTGTTGAAGGCGTCGCCGATCAGCTGAATGACCTGGCCGCTCACCGCGGTGGTGTCCGGCTCGCCGACGTTGTCGTCGGCCTGCTGCGCGGTCGGCTGCTCCAGGTCGCCCGAGCCGCCCTCGTCGTCGCCGATGACCGGGGTGGAGTTGGTCTGCGCGGCGTGGGTCTCCATGAAGGCGCGCTCCAGGCGCTCCTGGAAGTCCTTGTGCGCCTGCTCGTACTCCTCCTCGGTGATGTCGCCGCGGCCGACCAGGGCCTCGGTGTACAGGCGGCGCACGGAGCGCTTCGCCTCGATGAGGTTGTACATGAGCGGCTGCGTCATCGACGGGTCGTCGCCCTCGTTGTGGCCGCGACGGCGGTAGCAGATGAGATCGATGACGACGTCGCGCTTGAACTCCTGGCGGTACTCGAAGGCGAGCTGCGCGACGCGCACCACGGCCTCCGGGTCGTCGCCGTTCACGTGGAAGATCGGCGCCTGGATGGTCTTGGCGACGTCGGTCGAGTACACCGAGGTGCGGCCCTCGCCGGGAGGCGTCGTGAAGCCGACCTGGTTGTTGATGTTGACGTGAATGGTGCCGCCCGTGCGGTACGCCCGCAGCTGCGACATCTGCATCTGCTCCACCACGATGCCCTGGCCCGCCATCGCGGCGTCGCCGTGGATGAGGATCGGCAGGGTGAGGAAGGTGCCGGCAGGGCGGCGGTCCTGCTTGGCGCGGACGATGCCCTCGAGCACGCCGTCGACGGCCTCCAGGTGGGAGGGGTTGGCCGCGAGGTAGACCGGGATCTCCTCGCCGTTCGCGCCCTTGAAGGTGCCCTCGGTGCCGAGGTGGTACTTCACGTCGCCGGAGCCCTGGACCGTGCGCGGGTCCTGCGTGCCCTCGAACTCGCGGAAGATCTGGCCGTACGTCTTGCCCGCGATGTTCGTCAGGACGTTGAGGCGGCCGCGGTGGGCCATGCCGATCGCGACCTCGTCGAGCTCTGCCTCCGCCGCGCCCTGGAGGATCGTGTCGAGCAGGGCGATCGTGGACTCGCCGCCCTCGAGGCTGAACCGCTTCTGGCCGACGTACTTGGTCTGCAGGAAGGTCTCGAACGCCTCCGCCTCGTTGAGCTTGCCCATGATGCGCAGCTGCTCGTCGTGGGTCGGCTTCTCGTAGGGGCGCTCCAGCTTCTGCTGGAACCACTCGCGCTGCGCCGGGTCCTGGATGTGCATGTACTCGATGCCGACGGTGCGGCAGTACGAGTCGCGCAGCACCCCGAGGATGTCGCGCAGCTTCATCGTGCGGCGGTCGCCGCCGAACTTGCCGGTGACGAACTCGCGGTCGAGGTCCCAGAAGGTGAGGCCGTGGTTCTCGATCTCGAGGTCGGGGTGCGAGCGCTGCTGGTACTCCAGCGGGTCGATGTCGGCCATGAGGTGGCCGCGCACGCGGTACGAGTTGATGAGCTCCTGGACGCGGGCGGTCTTGTCGACGGCGCTCGCGAGGTCGACGCTGATGTCCGGGTTCCAGCGGATCGGCGCGTACGGGATGCGCAGCTCGGCGAAGATGTCGTCGTAGAAGCTGCGCTTGCCGATGAGCAGCTCGTGCACGATCTTGAGGAACTCGCCGGAGCCGGCGCCCTGGATGACGCGGTGGTCGTAGGTGCTGGTCAGCGTGATGGTCTTGCCGATCGCGAGGCCGGCCAGCGTCTTCTCGCTGGAGCCCTGGAACTCGGCCGGGTACTCGAGCGCGCCGGCGCCGATGATGGCGCCCTGGCCCTTCATCAGGCGCGGCACGGAGTGGACGGTGCCGATGCCGCCGGGGTTGGTCAGTGAGATCGTGGTGCCGGCGAAGTCGGCCGCCGTGAGCTTGTTGTTGCGCGCCTTCGAGACCAGGTCCTCGTAGGCGGAGAGGTACTCGCCGAACGCCATCGTGTCGGCGCGCTTGATGCTGGGGACGAGGAGCGCGCGCGAGCCGTCGGGCTTCGGGATGTCGATCGCGATGCCGAGGTTGATGTGCGCGGGGGCCACGACGGACGGCTTGCCGTCGACCTCCTCGTAGAAGACGTTCTGGCTCGGGAACTCCTTCAGCGCCTGGATCAGCGCCCAGCCGATGAGGTGCGTGAACGAGACCTTGCCGCCGCGGGCCCGCTTGAGGTGGTTGTTGATGACGATGCGGTTGTCGATCATCAGCTTGGCCGGGATGGTGCGCACGCTGGTCGCGGTGGGAACCGTCAGCGAGGCGTCCATGTTGGTGGCGAGCGACTTGGCCATGCCACGCAGCGGGGTGACCTTGTCCTCCTCGGCCGGCTCGGCGACGGCGTTCGGGGAGGTGACCGGCGCCTCGGCCGGGACGGGCTGCGGCTTCGGCGCCACGGACGTCGTCCTGGCCACCGGCTGCTGGCCGATGATCGGGATGGGCGTGGTGATCGGGCGGGGCTCGCCGGAGCTCTGCGCGGGGGCCACGACGGACGGCTTGCCGTCGACCTCCTCGTAGAAGACGTTCTGGCTCGGGAACTCCTTCAGCGC
>NZ_JBPGXM010000088.1:0-16687 GCF_056755495.1 Leifsonia sp. KNZ12-8B | reverse complement strand
CCCCCGCCCGGGGCCCGTGGTGCGGGGGCGGGCGCGGGGGGGGGGCCGCGGGGCCCCCCCCCACCCCGCGCTGGCGCGCGGCGCGGGGGGGCGCGCGCGCCACCGCAGCGCCGCCTTCGCCGGCATCCTGCACTGGCGCAGCGGCTACTTCCAGCCGCACTACGCGCCGGAGCCCCTCACCGGCGTGCGGCTGATCCGCGAGGCGGGCGGCATCCCGGTGCTGGCCCATCCTGCGACGGGAGGCCGCGGCCGGGTGATCCCGCGCGACCGGCTCAAGCGCCTGGTCGACGCCGGGCTGTTCGGCCTCGAGATCGACCATCGCGAGAACCTCGAGGACGGCAAGGAGCGGCTGCGCGAGCTCGCGAGGGAGTTCGGCCTCGCGATCACCGGCTCCAGCGACTACCACGGCGCCGGCAAGCCGAACCGGCTCGGCGAGAACACGACGGATCCGGCCGTGGTCGACCGGATGATCGAAGAAGCGACAGGCGCGGCGCCTTTCTACGCCTCCTGACGACCTGCCCGTAGCCTGATCGGGTGACACGGAACGGGCGAGCAACGGCGGCGGCGGTCGTCCTGGCCGCCGTCCTGACGATCGCGGGAGGTGCGGCCCCCGCCCTCGCGGACGGCTACCCCTCCTGGGACGAGGTGCAGGCGGCGAAGGCGAACGCGGCGGCGGCGCAGGGCGAGGTGGATCGCATCAACGGGCTGCTGCAGGGCCTCCAGACGGCGGCAGACGCGGCGGGGGATCTCGCGGTCAAGCGGCTCGGCGAGTACGGCCAGGCGGAGGCGGCGCTGCAGGCGGCGACCGAGAAGTCCGCCGACCTCGCGCAGAAGGCGCAGCAGGCCACCGAGAAGGCCGACGAGCTGAAGCAGCAGAGCGGCAGGCTCGCCGAGCAGCTCGCGCGCGGCGGCAGCTCCTCGGTGTCGCTGCGGCTGTTCCTCAGCCCCGACGCGAAGCGGTCCGACTCCCTGCTCTACCAGCTCGGCGCGATGTCGAAGCTGGCCGACCAGGCGAGCACCCTCTATGCGCAGGCGAACGCGCAGAAGAACACCGCGGCCTCCCTCAGCGCGCAGGCCGCGGAGGCCCAGAAGGTCCGCGACGGGCTCGCCGAGCAGGCGAAGGCGGCCCTCGCTGCGGCGAACGCCGCGAAGAAGGCGGCCGACGCCCAGCTCGCCGACCAGAAGAAGCACGCGAACACGCTGTACGCGCAGCTGGCCTCGCTCAAGAACACCGCCGCGTCGGTGGAGCAGCAGTACGCGGCCGGGGTGGCGGCGGCGCAGGCGGCCGCGGAGGCGGCCAACTCGGGCGGCGGGGCCGACGGCTTCGCGCCTCCGCCCGGAATGGTGGTCGACCCGGCGGGTGCGCAGGCGTACGCCTCCAGCCGGCTCGCCGCATTCGGCTGGGGTCAGGACCAGATGGGCTGCCTCATCAAGCTGTGGAACCACGAGTCGGGCTGGCGGGCCGACGCGTACAACACCTCCAGCGGCGCGTACGGGATCCCGCAGTCGCTCCCCGCGAGCAAGATGGCGACCGCAGGGGCCGACTGGATGACGAACCAGAACACCCAGGTGAACTGGGGCCTGGACTACATCAACAGGGCGTACGGGTCGCCGTGCGCGGCGTGGGCGTTCGAGATGAGCCACGACCCCAACTGGTACTGAGCGGCCGGTACGGCCGGCCCGGCGACCGGCCCCGCAGCCTCCCTGGCCCTCGGCCGACCTGCCCTAGCCTGGACGGGTGAGACGACTCTGGACCGGCGCCGCCGCGGCCGTCGCGCTCACCGCCGCGCTGGTGTCGGCGGGAGGGCCGGCGCGCGCGGACACGTACCCCTCGTGGGACGAGGTCCAGGCCGCCAAGGCGAATTCCGCCGCCGCGCAGGCGCAGGTGAGCCGGATCAACGGCCTCCTCGCCCAGCTGCAGACCGCCGCGGCCGCCGCCGGCGACCTCGCCGTGAAGCGGGCGGCCGAGTTCGGCGCTGCGCGGACGGCCCTCGACACCGCGACGCAGAAGGCGGCGGGCCTCGGGCAGCAGGCGGCCCAGGCGGCCCAGGAGGCGGATGAGCTGAAGGCGCAGAGCGGCCGGCTGGCGGCGCAGCTGACCCGCTCCGGCGCGTCCGACGTCTCGCTGCGGCTCTTCCTCAGCGGGAGCGCCGCGTCGTCCGACGGGCTGCTCTACCAGCTGGGCACCGTCTCGAAGCTCGCCGACCGCTCCAGCTCGCTGTTCGCCCGTGCGACCGCGCAGAAGAACGTCGCCGCCGCGCTCAGCGACCAGGCCGCCGTGGCCCAGAAGGAGCGCGACCGGCTCGCCCGGGACGCGCAGAAGGCGTCGGACCAGGCGGAGGCCGCGAAGGAGGCCGCCGACGCCTCCGTCGCCGAGCAGCAGACCCGCGCCGACACGCTGTACGCGCAGCTCGCCACGCTGAAGAACACCGAAGCGTCGGTCGAGCGGGCCTACGCCGAGGGGGAGGCCCTCCGCAAGGCGCGCGAGGAGGCCGCCCGGCAGGCGCAGCAGCAGCAGGAGCAGCAGCAGCAGGAGCAGGAGGAGGCCGCGAACGCCGGGGGCGGCGCCGACAGCACCGCGCCTCCGCCTCCCGGCGTCGTCGTCGACCCGGCCGGGGCGCAGGCGTACGCCGCGAGCCGGATCGGCGCCTACGGCTGGGGCGGCGACCAGATGGGCTGCCTGATCAAGCTGTGGACCAAGGAGTCGAGCTGGCGCGCCGACGCCTACAACACCTCCAGCGGCGCGTACGGCATCCCGCAGGCGCTGCCGGGCAGCAAGATGGCGTCGGCGGGCGCCGACTGGCGCACCAACGCCGCCACCCAGATCGAGTGGGGGCTCACGTACATCGCCGGGCGGTACGGCTCGCCGTGCTCCGCCTGGTCGTTCCACCTCGGGCACAACTGGTACTGAGAACGGTACCGAGGAGGCCGCGCCGGGCAGCATGACGGCCCGGCGTCGCCGGCGGGCCGTCATGGATCGTCGTGGAGCCGCTCAGCTCGCGGGTGTCGCCGGGGCGCCCGCGCCCGCACCCGCGCCGCCGCGCGACCGGCGACGACGACGCCGCGGAGCGCTGTTGCCGTCGCGGTGCTGCGCGCCGCCGCCGTCGTGCGTGCCGGTCGCGGTCTGCTGCTCGCCGGCCTCGGCCGGAGCGGCCGCGGCCTCGCCGGAGGTCGCCTCGCCGGACGGCGCCGAGCCCTCGCCACCGCTGCGGCGGCGACGGCGCCGGCGGCTGCTCGAGCCCTCGCCTCCCTCGCCGCTCTCGCCGCCCTGGCCCTGGCCCTCTGCGCGGCCCTCGCGCGGCCCGGTGGAGGAGCGGCGCCCGCCCTCACGCGAGCCCGCGTCCGCCTTCACGGCCGGGGTCGGCTTGAGCCGCCCGCGGACGCCCTGCGGGATGTCGAGGTCGGTGTAGAGGTGCGGCGACGACGAGTAGGTCTCGGTCGGCTCGGGCTGGCCGAAGTCGAGCGCCTTGTTGATGAGCGCCCACTTGTGCAGGTCCTCCCAGTCGACGAAGGTCACCGCGATGCCCGTCTTGCCGGCGCGGCCGGTGCGGCCCGCCCGGTGCAAGTAGGTCTTCTCGTCGTCCGGGATGGTGTGGTTGATCACGTGCGTCACGTCGTCGACGTCGATGCCGCGGGCCGCGACGTCGGTGGCGATGAGGATGTCCTTCTTGCCGGCCTTGAAGGCCGCCATGGCGCGCTCGCGCTGCTCCTGGTTGAGGTCGCCGTGCACCGCCGCGGCGTTGAAGCCGCGGTCGTTGAGCTCCTCCATGAGCTTCGCCGCCGCGCGCTTGGTGCGGGTGAAGATGACGGTCTTGCCGCGGCCATCGGCCTGCAGGATGCGGGCGATGACCTCGTCCTTGTCGAGCGAGTGCGCGCGGTAGATGACGTGCTTGATGTTCGCCTGCACCTGGCCCTCGTCGGGGTCGGTGGCGCGGATGTGGATGGGCCGGGTCATGAACCGGCGGGCCAGCGCGACGATCGGGCCGGGCATCGTCGCCGAGAACAGCATGGTGTGGCGGGTGGCCGGCGTCTGCGCGAACAGCTTCTCGATGTCGGAGAGGAAGCCGAGGTCGAGCATCTTGTCGGCCTCGTCGAGCACCATCTCGCGCACGTTGCCGAGGTTCAGCAGGCGCTGGCCGGCGAGGTCGAGCAGTCGGCCGGGCGTGCCGACCACGATCTGCGCGCCCGCCTTGAGCTGCGCGATCTGGCCCTCGTACGCCTTGCCGCCGTAGATGGCGGCGACGGAGGTGGGGCGGTTGGAGGTGGCCTGCTCGAGGTCCTCGAAGACCTGGATGGCGAGCTCGCGGGTCGGCACCACGACGAGCGCCTGCACGCCGGGCTCCGGGTCGAGGCCGAGGCGCTGGATCAGCGGGAGGCCGAAGCCGAGGGTCTTGCCCGTTCCGGTCTTCGCCTGGCCGATGATGTCCTGGCCGGAGAGCGCGAGCGGGATGGTCTGGGTCTGGATGGGGAACGGCTCGGTGATGCCCTTGGCGGCCAGCGCCTCCACCATGTCCTGGTCGATATTGAGTTCGGAGAAAGTCAAAAGTATGCCTGTCGGTCGGTTCGGAGGGTCTACGCCCTGTTCTTCCGCGCAGGCGTAGGGCCGTCGATCCTGCGCCGACGGCGTCACCAGCCTACTGGACGGCTCCCGATACACTGCTGTACGTGTCAACCTGGTTCACGCGGCGACGCCCGGCCGTCGAGCTTCCCCGTCTTTCACCGCGTGCCCAGAAGGCCCCGGCGGTGCGCATCGACCTGCACGAGGTGATGCCGGACCTGCTGCCGTACCTGGGGCAGGCGGCGTACCTCCAGCTGGAGCAGTTCCGCACGCTGTCGCGCGTCGCGGCCGAGGTGAGCGCGCTGCCGGCCGCCGAGCTCGTGGCGGCCGCCGCCGGCCATGCGCTGTCGAAGCACCAGGGCATCGCGGCCGAGATCCGGCGCCGCGGCGACGACCCGGCGGAGGCGATGCGGCCGTTCGCCGATGAGATCGAGGGCTTCGGCGCGGTGCTGGTCGGCGCGGACTGGCGCGAGACGCTGCTCGCCGCGCTGGTCGCCGGCGGGCTGCTCGACGACTTCTTCATCCGGCTCGCGGCCGGCCTGCCCGGCGACATCGGGCCGCGGGTGGCGCAGCTGCTCGGCTCGGACTCCGGTCAGGAGGGCATGCTGAGCGTGCTCCGCGGCGAGATCGAGGCCGACCCGACGCTGTCGTCGCGGCTCGCGATGTGGGGCAGGCGGCTGGTGGGCGACACGCTGCTGGTGGCGCGGTCGGCCCTCCACCTCTCCGGCAACCGGGTGACGGACGAGGAGCGGATCGAGCCGATCTTCACCGAGCTGATCGCGGCCCACACGCGCCGCATGGACGCCCTGGGCCTGACCGCGTAGCGCGCACCCGCGCCGAGTCGTGACACGATGCGGGTTCCCGCGCCGAGTCGTGACCTCATGTCACGTGTGGGCGGGGAAAGCCGCACCGAGTCACGACTCGGCGGAGCGTCAGCGCGCGACGGCGCCCTTCATCAGGGAGTTCAGGAGGCGCTCGTCGGAGACGGTGCGGGCGCGGCCGATCAGCAGGTCGGCCCCGGCGACGACGACCGCGGTGCCGACGAGGGTCAGCCACCAGATCCAGCCGCCGTCCCACTTCAGGCCCGCCCAGGTGAGCGCGACCCAGAGGACGCACGCCACGGCGACGCCGAGCGCGGGGATCAGGACGGAGCCGTGCGTGTGCCGGCGGGGGAGCAGATAGCGGGCGCCGAGACCGAGGACGGCGCCGGCGAGCGCGACGAAGAGCAGTTCCATCGCCGCGAATCTAGCCGACGAAGCCGATGCGGCGCGACTCCTCCGGACCCACCTCGACGTACGCGACGCCGGCGGTCGGGACGATGTAGACCCGCCCCTTGTCGTCGCTCAGCCGCAGGAAGCCGGTGCCGCTCGTGACGGCGTTCTGCACCTGCTCGGTCAGCTCGTCGGGCGACTGGCTCGACTCGAAGCTGAGCTCGCGGGGGGCGTTGACGATTCCGATGCGGATCTCCACGTAGGTGCCTTTCAGAACGGACCGGCTGGGTGAGTTCAGACTACCGGCAGACGGCTCGCGGCCCGGCTCGCGTTCTCTGTCGGCGGACGCCGTTAGCGTGAGAGGCATGACCACCAGAGGCTTCCGTCCCCGTGCCGCCGGCGGCGCTGCGACGGCCGGCCCGCTCGGCGCGGAGGCGCTCGACGACTCCCAGCTCGACGTGCTGACGCTGCCCGACGGCGCGTCGGCCGCCGTCTTCGGCGCGCCGGGCACGGGCAAGACCACGACCCTGGTGGAGGCGCTGGCCGAGCGGGTGCTGGTGCGCGGCTACGCGACGGGCGAGGTGCTCGCGCTGAGCGCCTCCCGCGCCGCGGCGACCGCCCTGCGCGACCGCATCGCGCTGCGCCTCGACGTGCCGACGAACGGTCCGCTGGCGCGCACCGCGACCTCCCTCGCCTTCCAGCTCGTCGGCGAGCGCGCGCGGCGGCTGGGCGACGAGCCGCCGCGGCTGCTGACCGGAGGCGAGCAGGATCAGATCATCGCCGAGCTGCTCGCCGGGCACCTGGAGGACGGCACCGGCCCGCACTGGCCAGACCCGCTGGTGCCGGAGGTGCGCGCGCTGCGCGGCTTCCGGACCGAGCTGCGCGAGCTCATGGCACGCTGCGCCGAGCAGGGGCTGACGCCGTCGCGCCTCTCCGAGCTGGGCGCGATGACGGGGCACGACGAGTGGCGGACCGCCGCGCGTTTCCTGGCCGAGTACCAGGGGGTCGTCGACAGCTACCGCGGCGGCTTCGTCGACTCGGCCGAGCTGATCGCGTCGGCGGTGGCCGTCGTCCGCGATGGCAGCTCGCTCGACCGGCTGCGCGCGGTGTTCGTCGACGATCTGCAGGAGGCCACGGTGGCCACGGTCGCGCTGCTGCGCGCCCTCGCGGCCCGCGGCGTCGCCGTCGTCGCGTTCGGCGACCCCGACGTCGCGGCGACCACCTTCCGCGGCGCGGAGGCGACGGCGCTCGGGCAGCTGGAGTCGCGGCTCGGGGTCCCGGTGACACGCATCGTCCTGTCGACCGCACACCGCCAGACGCCTGCATTGCGGGAACTGACCAGCCGCGTCACCGAGCGCATCGGCACCGCGGCCGCCGGCGTGCAGCGGCTCGCGGCGGCGGGCAGGGAGGCGCCGGAGTCCGACGCCGCCGCCGACCCCGCCGCCGATCCCGCCGCCGCTCCTGTGCAGCGCGCCGAGGTGGTGCGCATCGAGGCGTCGTCGGCGCCCGCGGAGGCGGCCCGGCTCGCGCGCCGGCTGCGTGAGCGGCACCTGCTCGACGGCGTGCCGTGGAGCGCCATGGCGGTCGTCGTCCGCTCGGGCGCCCACGTCCCGGGCCTCGCGAGGGCGCTGGCCGTCGCCGAGGTGCCCACCAAGACGAGCGTCGCCGGCCGCGCGCTGCGCGACGACTACGCCGCCCGGCAGCTGATCACGCTGGTCGGCGCCGAGCTCGACGCGGTCGAGCTGACCCCCGCCGTCGCCACCGAGCTGCTGCTCGGCCCGTTCGGCGGCCTCGACGGGGTCAGCCTGCGCCGGCTCCGGCTCGCGCTGCGCCAGGAGGAGCTCGCCGGCGACGGCAACCGGCCGGGCGACGAGCTGCTGGTGGAGGCCCTGCAGAACCCCGCGCACCTCGCCACGATCGACGCGTCCCCGGCGCGTCGTGCCGCCCGGCTGGCCGAGACGCTGCGCGGCGGCCGCGAGAAGGCGGCCCAGGGCGCCACGATCGAGGAGCTGCTCTGGCACGCCTGGGAGCGCAGCGGCCTCGCCAAGCGCTGGCTGGAGCAGTCCGAGCGCAGCGGCATCGTCGCCGACGAGGCCGACCGGCACCTCGACGGCGTCGTCGCGCTGTTCACCGCCGCCCGCCGCTTCGTCGAGCGGTACCCGGAGCGCCCGGCCTCCGACTTCGTGGTCGAGCTGCTCGGCGCCGAGGTGCCGGAGGACACGCTCGCGGCGCAGACCGCCGGCGACGCGGTGCTCGTGTGCACGCCCAGCGCCACGGTCGGCAGGGAGTTCGAGGTCGTCGCCGTCGCGGGCCTCCAGGAGAGCGTGTGGCCGAACCTCCGCTTGCGCGGCTCCCTGCTGCACCCCCAGCAGCTCGCCGACGCCGTGGCCGGCCGTGAGACCGCCACCGAGGATGCGCGGGCGGAGGTGCTCGGCGACGAGCTGCGGATGTTCGCCCTCGCCGTGTCGCGCGCCCGCGGCCAGGTGCTGCTGACTGCGACCGCCAACGACGACGAGCAGCCGTCGCCGTTCCTCCGCCTCGCCGCGGGCATCGCCGTGGACGACACGGACGAGAGCCTCCCGCCGCTGTCGCTGCGCGGCATGGTCGGCAGGCTGCGCCGCCGGCTCGTGACGACCGGCGCGCCGGACGCGGCCGCGGCGCTCGCGCGGCTCGCCGACGCCGAGGTGGAGGGCGCCGATCCCGACCAGTGGTACGGCCTCCTGGAGCCCTCCACCACCGAGCCGCTGGTCGATCTCGACGGCGACGAGGAGGCGGTGGTGCGCGTCTCGCCCTCGCGGCTGGAGACCTTCGAGAAGTCGCCGCTCGCCTGGTTCGTCGACGCGATGGCCGCCTCCCCGAGCGGTCTGGCGGCCGGCATCGGAACGGTGGTGCACGCGGTCATGGAGGAGGCGAGCACGAGCGACGACGGCGACCTCAGCGTGGAGCGGCTGTGGGGCGGCATCGAGCGCCGCTGGAGCGAGCTGACCTTCGAGTCGCCCTGGCTGGAGGAGAAGGAGCGGCGCCGCACGCGCACGCTGACCGAGGGCGTGTCGGAGTACCTGCGCGACTTCGAGCGGGCCGGGGGCGAGCTGCTGGGCTCCGAGGGCGAGTTCGAGCTGCGGGTGGGCCGCGCGCTCGTCCGCGGCACCATCGACCGGGTGGAGCGCACGTCAGACGGCACGGTCGTGATCGTCGACCTCAAGACCGGCAACCGCACGCCCAGCGCCGCGGAGGCCGCCGCCCACGCCCAGCTCGGCGCCTACCAGCTGGCGATGGAGCACGGCGCGATCGCCACGGCCGAGGGGCTGCCCTCCGGAGGCGCGAAGCTGCTCTTCGTGGCGAAGGGCGTCCGCGGCAAGCGCTACCGGGAGGTCGTGCAGGAGCGGGTCCATTCCGACGGCCTCGAACGCCTGAAGGAGCGGGTGGCCGCTGCCGCCGAGGGCATGGCCGCTGCGACCTTCGCCGGCGTCGTCGACCTGGGCGAACGCGACCCCCACGGCCGTTATGAGTACCGCATCCATCTCGTCCCGGCGGTGAGCGCATGAACGACGACGACGTCCTGGAGTGGGCGGCCGAGCAGACCCCGCTGGTCGACGGCGGCCTCGACCTGGTCGAGCAGGCGTTCTCGCTGGCCGAGCCGGAGGAGCCCGCCGAGCAGCGCCCGGCCCGCGCCCTCTCCGCTGTCGAGATCGCGGAGGCGCTCGGGCTGCCGAGCCCGACGGCGCAGCAGCAGGCGGTCATCGAGGCGCCGCTCGCGCCGGCGATCGTCGTCGCGGGCGCCGGCAGCGGCAAGACCGAGACGATGGCGAACCGCGTCGTCTGGCTGCTGGCGAACGGCCACGTCCGGGTGCCGGAGATCCTCGGCCTGACGTTCACGCGCAAGGCGGCGGGCGAGCTCGCGGCGCGCATCCGGGTGCGCATCGAGCAGCTGGTCGCCTCCGGGCTCACCGACGTCGAGTTCGACCCGTTCGAGTCGCCGGAGGTCGCCACCTACAACGCCTTCGCCAACGCAATCTTCCGCGAGAACGCGCTGCTGATCGGGCGCGAGCCGGAGTCGGCGGTGCTGGGGGAGGCGTCGGCCTGGCAGCTCGCGCGGCGGCTGGTCGTCGCGAGCACCGACGAGCGCCTGGTCGAGCTCGACCGGGGTGTCGACGCCGTGACGAGCGCGGTCCTGGCGCTCAGCCGCGCGCTCAGCGAGAACGTCGTGGAGGCGCAGGAGGTGGAGCGCATGGTGCAGCGCTTCGTCCGCCTCCCCGAGCTGCCGGTGGGCAACAGCCGGGTGAAGGAGGTGTACGAGTCCGTCCGCAAGGCGGTCGCCGCCGTCGGCGCCCTCCCTCCGCTGCTGGAGCTCGCGCAGGCCTTCGACGCCGAGAAGCGCCGCCGCGGGTTCGTCGAGTACTCGGACCAGGTCGCGCTCGCGCTCGCGATCGTCGAGCGCCTCCCCGCGGTCGTCGCCGACTACCGCGACCGGTACCGGGTGGTCCTGCTGGACGAGTACCAGGACACCTCCGTGGTGCAGACCAGGCTGCTGTCGACGCTGTTCGCGGGCCAGGCGGTCATGGCGGTCGGCGACCCGCACCAGTCGATCTACGGCTGGCGCGGCGCGAGCGCGGCCAACCTCGGCCGGTTCGCACAGGACTTCACCGGCCGGCGCGACGGCGCCGCCGAGTACGCGCTCAGTACGAGCTGGCGCAATCCGACCCGCGTCCTCGACGCGGCGAACGCGCTGGTGGCGCCGCTCTCGGCGACCTCCCCGGTGCAGGTCGACCTGCTGCAGCCGCGCCCAGGGGCGACCGCGGGCGAGCTCGACGTCGCGTTCGAGCAGACCGTCGCCGACGAGGCGGAGGCCGTGGCGACCTGGTTCGGGCGGCGCCTGTCGGGGGGCGGCTCCCGCGGCGGCTCCGGCCGCCCGCCGAGCGCGGCGCTGCTGTGCCGGTCGCTCAAGAAGGTCGACGTGTTCACCGCGGCGCTCGCCCGCCACGACATCCCGTACCACGTGCTCGGGCTGGGCGGACTGCTGGAGCAGCCCGTCGTCGCCGACCTGGTGAGCGCCCTGCGCGTCATGCACGACCCGACCGCCGGGTCGGAGCTGATCCGGCTGCTCACCGGCGCGCGCTGGCGCATCGGCGCGAAGGACATCGCCGCGCTGCGCAGCATCGCCTCCTGGCTCGCGGCGCGTGATCACCGCTTCCAGGAGCTCGACCCCGCGGTCCGCGACCGGTTGCGCCGGTCGGTGGCGGGGGAGGAGTCCGCCTCGCTCGTCGACGCGCTCGACTTCGTCACCGAGGCGCCGGAGGGTCACGGCCGGCTCGCCGACCTCAGCGCAGCGGGCCTCGAGCGGATGCGCGACGCCGGGCGCCTGCTCGACCGGCTGCGCTCACGGGTCGGCCTCGACCTGCTCGACCTCGTGACGCTGGTGCAGCAGGAGCTGCTGCTCGACATCGAGGTCGCCGCCAACGAGTCGGCGCAGCTCGGCCAGGCGAGCCTCGACGCCTTCGCCGAGCAGGTCGCCTCCTACCTGCAGAGCGACGACCAGGCGACGCTCGGCTCGTTCCTCTCCTGGCTGGCGGAGGCGGAGCAGCGCGACAACCTGGCGCCGCGCAGCGAGGACCCGGAACCCGGCACGGTGCAGGTGCTCACCATCCACGGCGCCAAGGGCCTGGAGTGGGATGTCGTCGCGGTGCCCAGGATGGTCGACGGCGAACTGCCCGGTCCGCCGCAGAGCAGCGCGGGCTGGCTCGCGTTCGGCCAGCTGCCGAACGAGTTCCGCGGCGACTCCGCCGAACTGCCCGTGCTGTCGTGGCGCAACGCCGAGTGCCAGAAGGACGTGGACGAGGCGATCGCCGCCTTCAAGGCCGAGAACGTCGCCCGGCACCTCGACGAGCAGCGCCGCCTCATCTACGTGGCCGTCACGCGCGCGCGGGACAGCCTCCTGCTCTCCGGCTCGTACTGGTCGACGCAGACGAAGCCGCGCGGCCCCGGCGCCTACCTGCTGGAGCTGCAGGCCGCCGGCCTCCTCCCGGAGGATGCCGTGCCCGCCTGCGACGAGCCGGACGAGAACCCGCTGGCCCTGTCGGCGCAGCGGCTGACCTGGCCGCTCGATCCGCTCGGCGCCCGCCGGCACCGGGTTGAAGCCGCCGCCGCCGCGGTCCGCGCGTCCCGCGAGCGCGGCGCCGGCGATGGCGGCGTGTACGCCCGCGACCTCGACCTGTTGCTCGCCGAGCGTGCCAGGCGCGCCGCGGACGCCGGCCTGGTCGAGCTGCCGGCGCGCATCCCCGCGTCGCGGTTCAAGGACTACGTGAGCGACCCCGCCGGCGTCGCCGCCTCGCTCCGCCGCCCGATGCCGGAACGGCCGTACCGGCAGACCCGGCTCGGCACGCTGTTCCACCGCTGGGTGGAGGAGCGGTTCGGCACGGTCGCCGGAGCCGCCGACGCGCTCGACGCGCACGCCGCCGAGCTCGACGACCCGGCGGGCGAGGTGCTGGAGGCCGAGCGGCTCGCCGAGCTGCAGGAGACCTTCGCGAACAGCGAGTGGGCGGGGCGCCGACCCGAGCAGGTCGAGCTGGAGATCCACGTCACGCTCGCCGGTCAGGTCGTCGTCTGCAAGCTCGACGCGGTGTACCGCGTCGACGACGGCGAGCACGACTACCAGATCGTCGACTGGAAGACCGGCAAGGCGCCGCGCGACGCGGACGACCTCGAGCGCAAGCAGCTGCAGCTGGCGCTGTACCGCCTCGCGTTCGCCCGCTACAGCGGAGTCGACCCGGAGCGGATCGACGCGGTGTTCTACTTCGTCGCCGACGACCGCGTGGTGCGGCCCGAACGGCTCTACAGCGAGGAGGAGCTGCGGTCGCTCTGGTCCTCGGCCACCGGCTTCAGCCCGCCCGAGCGCCCGTAGCCGTCGTGCCCTGCGCCCTGGCCGTCGTGCTGCGCGCCGTGGAGGCGGTCGCCGGGCGTGCGGTCGAGCATCGCCTCAACGTCGTCGATCGCCATGATCGGCCCGGTCGCGGTCGAGAGCGGCGTCACCGACTGGCTGTGCACGCGGTCGACCAGCCCGTCGAGCATCTGCACGGCGTCGTCGACGATGCCCTGGTCGCGGACCTCGCGGCCGTGCAGCAGCCAGCGGGCGACCTCCAGCTCCGCGTACAGCATGGCGCGCTGGGTGAACTGGCGGTCGGTCGCGACCTGGCGGGTGGAGGCGTACGCGCCCAGCGCGCCGTCCGTCGCCTCGGGCGCCATCGCGAGCAGCCAGTGCAGGTCGCGGGCCGGGTCGCCGACGCGCAGCGCCGACCAGCCGAGCACGGCGGTCACGGAGTCGTCTTCGACGAGGAACGAGTCGGCGGTGAGCGAGCCGTTGATCACGGTCGGCTGGAACTGCCACAGCGAGTGGTCGGCCACCGCGTCGCGCCAGCGGTCGCGGAGGGCCGTCGGCAGCAGGCCCGTCGCCGCGGCCGACTCGATGATCGTCGTCGTGGCGGTCAGGCATTCGGCGGCCGACTGCACCGGCAGCCCCGCCTCGCCGACGAAGTTGGTGGGGAGGCGGTGGATGGCCGCGATGGCGTGCCCGATCGATCCGGCGAGCCCGTCGCCCGGCGGCACATCCTCGACCGCGATGTGGTGCCCGGGGAGGAAGTCGTAGACGATCGCCCTGGTCCCGCCGATCGGCGCCTGGCCGCGGTAGTGCGGCACGTCGAACGGGAGCCGGCTGCGGATGCCGGTGGTCAGCGCGCGCAGCGCGACGAGGTCGGCGCCCTGCTCGCTCTCGGCCGCCTGGGTGGTGGGGACGCGGATGATGACGGCCTCGCCGTCCGCCGTCTGCAGCAGGGCCGCGTCGTAGTCGCCCGCTCCCTCCGAGCTGTACGACCGGGAGCCGGTGACGGCCAGGTCGGGGACGGCCGAGGTGGCCAGCGCGGCTAGAGTGAAGTGGGATCTGGCCATGCTCAATAGGCTAGATGGACATCCCCGCGTGGGCCGTTCCGCCACGCCTTGAAAGGATCTCGATGTCGTCCGCACCTCCCGTCGCCCTCCCGCTCGCCGCCCTTCCGCTGTCGCGGCACGCGGTCGATCGCGACCACGCCGCCCGCACCCGTCCCGCGCTGTTCGACGAGCTGTGGGCGGAGCCAGGCACGCGCGTGCTGGCGCTGTGGAAGGGGAGGGCGCTGCTCACGGCCGAGAGCGTGGCCGCGGCGACCCCGGCCTCCGACGGCTGGTCGGCGCCCGACGCCGGACCGGCCGAGCTGGAGCTGCTCCCGGTGGAGCGGGTCACCAGCGCGACCGTGCGCGTCTACCTCGGCCGGACCCTCGTCGCGACCGACCGCGAGCCGGCCGGGACCGCCGTCGTGCTGGAGGTGCTGACGGACGCCGCCGCGCAGGAGCTCGAGCCGGACGAGGCGCGCTGGGGCAACCTGCGCACGGTCGCCACCGCGCTGAGCGACCGCGACGCCGGCCTGTTCACCGAGGCGCTCGCCATCGCGAACTGGCACGCCTCGCACACGCACTGCCCGCGCTGCGGCACCCCGACGGTGGTGGAGCAGGCCGGATGGGTGCGCCGATGCTTCGAGGACGGGTCGGAGGTCTTCCCGCGCACCGACCCCGCGGTGATCGTCACCGTGCTCGACGCCGACGACCGGCTGCTGCTGGGCTCGAACGCGATGTGGGAGAACTCGCGGTACTCGCTGCTCGCCGGGTTCGTCGAGCCGGGGGAGTCGTTCGAGTCGGCCGTCGAGCGCGAGATCTTCGAGGAGGCGGGCATCCGCGTCGTCGACGCGCAGTACAAGGGGTCGCAGCCGTGGCCGTTCCCGGCCTCCGTGATGGTCGGCATGACTGCGCGGCTCGCCGACGACCAGGCGCCGGCCGCGCTCGACCCGGACGGCGAGGAGATCCTCGACCTGCGCTGGTTCAGCCGGGACGAGCTGTGGGAGGCGCGGGACCAGATCATCCTGCCCGGCCGCTCGTCCATCGCCCGCGCGCTGATCGAGGACTGGTACGGCGGCTCGCTCGACGAGCCTCCCGCCCGATGACGATGGCCGGGACGCCGACGACGCCGACGACGCCTGCCGCGACGCCGGAGGCGCTGCTGGCCGGGCTCGACCCGCAGCAGCGGGTGGCGGCCGAGGCGCTGTTCGGTCCCGTCTGCATCCTCGCCGGCGCCGGCACCGGCAAGACCAGGGCGATCACGCACCGGATCGCGTACGGCGTCGCGAGCGGCGCGTTCACGCCCAACCGTGTGATGGCGCTCACGTTCACCAACCGGGCGGCCGCCGAGCTGCGGGGGAGGCTGCGGAGGCTGGGCGCGGGCGGTGTCGCGGCCCGCACGTTCCACGCCGCCGCGCTCGCGCAGCTCAACTACTTCTGGCCGCAGGTCGTCGGAGGCCAGCTGCCGTCGGTGCTCGACGGCAAGGGCCGGGTGCTCGGGCACGCCGCGGAGAAGCTCGGCCTGCGGGTGGACACGGCGACGCTGCGCGACGTGGCCGCCGAGATCGAGTGGCGCAAGGTCTCCGGGCTCGGCATCGACGAGTACGCGGCGTCGCTCGGCTCGCGTGCGGTGCCGTCGAACCTGCGCCCCGAGCAGCTGGTCGACCTGCACCGCGCCTACGAGGAGCTCAAGGACGAGCGCAAGCAGATCGACTTCGAGGACGTCCTGCTCGTCTGCGCCGGCATGATCGAGGTGGAGCCGGCCGTCGCCATGCAGGTGCGCGAGCAGTACCGCTTCTTCGTCGTGGACGAGTACCAGGACGTCTCGCCGCTCCAGCACCGCCTCCTGCAGCTGTGGCTCGGCACCCGCAAGGACCTGTGCGTCGTCGGAGACGCCAGCCAGACGATCTACTCGTTCGCGGGGGCGCGCAGCCAGTACCTGCTGGACTTCGAACGCGAGCACCCGGGTGCGACGGTCGTGCGCCTGGAGCAGAACTACCGCTCGACGCCCGCCGTCATCGACGTCGCCAACCGCCTCATGCGCGGCCGCTCCGGTGCGCTGACGCTGCGCGCGGCGGAGGCGCACGCCGTGGGGGCGCCCTCGCACGCAACGGGGGCGCCGCCGCACGCAACGGCGGAGTCGTCGCACGCAACGGGCGCGCCGTCACACGCAGCCGCGGCGCCGTCACACGCAACGGCGGCGTCGCCGCACGCCGCGCGTCCGTCGTACCCGCCGGTCGCCGCGCCGACCGCGTACGGGGACGACCGCGAGGAGGCGCGCGGCGTCGCCCAGCGCATCGCCGCGGAGCTCGCCGCGGGCGCCAAGCCGGAGGACATCGCGGTGCTGTACCGCGTGAACGTGCAGGCGGCCGCGCTGGAGCAGGCCCTCGGCGACCTCGGCATCAGCTACCGCATCCACGGCTCGAAGCGCTTCTTCGATCTGCCGGAGGTCCGCCAGGCGATCATGACCCTGCGCGCGGCGAGTGTCGCGGCGACGGACGAGCCGCTCTTCAAGTCGGTCAGCGACGTGCTGCGCACGCTCGGCTGGTCGGTGCAGCCTCCCGAGGGCCGTGGCGCCGTGCGCGACCGCTGGGAGTCGCTGAACGCCATCATGCGGCTCGTGGACGAGCAGCCGCCCGGCACGACGTTCCGCCGCTTCACGGACGAGCTGCTCGCCCGCCAGGCCGGCCAGCATGAGCCGACGCTCTCGGCCGTCACGCTCGCGACCCTGCACGCGGCGAAGGGCCTCGAATGGGAGTCCGTGCACCTGATCGGACTGAGCGAGGGCCTCGTCCCGATCAGCTACGCCACCGGCTTCGACGCCATCGACGAGGAGCGGCGCCTCCTGTACGTCGGCATCACCCGCGCCCGCCGCCGCCTCTCGCTCAGCTGGGCGGAACGCGGCACCCAGCCCGGTCGCCCGGTCCTCCGCCAGCCGTCGCGCTTCCTCACGGAGATCGGCCCGCTGACCCGCCCCTCCTGACGCTGTCTCTTATACACATCT
>NZ_JBPGXM010000087.1:0-16705 GCF_056755495.1 Leifsonia sp. KNZ12-8B | reverse complement strand
GGCCTTCAACATCTTCTTCCTGCGGCAGTTCATGCTGGGGCGGTCGACGGAGGTCGAGGAGGCCGCTCTGATCGACGGCGCCGGCCGGACCGTCGCCTGGGTCTACCTGACCGTGATCGTCGTCATCACGGTGTTCCCCTTCTACTGGATGCTGCGCTCGGCGCTCTCGAACAACTATGCGATGATCGCGAACCCGTCGTCGCCGCTGCCCGTCGGCTTCACCTTCGGGCCGTTCCTGCGGGTGCTCGGGCTGGAGGACCCGCAGGAGGCGATCGCCCAGGGCGGGTCGGGCGCGACCGTGCAGATCCTGCACTACCTGCTCAACTCGGTCGTGTACGCGACCGTCTCGACCGTGCTCATCGTCTTCTTCTCGCTGATCGCCGCGTACGCGTTCGCGCGGCTGCAGTGGCGGGGGCGCGAGCTCGTCTTCTCGCTGTTCCTGGCGGCGCTCATGGTGCCTGGCATCCTGACCCTGCTGCCGAACTTCGTGCTCATCAAGGAGCTCGGCCTCCTGAACACCTTCGCCGGCATGATCCTGCCGGGCGCGCTGTTCTCGGCCTTCAACATCTTCTTCCTGCGGCAGTTCATGCTGGGGCTGTCGACGGAGGTCGAGGAGGCCGCTCTGATCGACGGCGCCGGCCGGCTGCGGGTGCTGTTCCGGCTGACCCTGCCGATGACCAGCGGGCCGATCATCACGCTGTCGATCCTCGGCTTCATCGGGGTGTGGAACGACTACTTCTGGCCGCTGCTGGTGACCACCGACTCCACGGTCCAGCCGCTCACGCTCGGCCTCGCGGTGTTCAAGCAGTCGTCGCCGCAGACGCAGCCGGACTGGGCGGGGCTGATGGCCGCCACCCTGATCGCGGCGCTGCCGATGCTCATCCTCTTCATGGTGTTCGGCAAGCGCATCGTGAACTCGATCGGGTTCTCGGGGCTGAAGTGACGGCGCAGACGCTCCAGCTCGCCTGGCGCGAGCCGGCCCGCAGCTGGGAGGAGGCCGTGCCGATCGGAGACGGCCGTCTCGGTGCGATGGTCTTCGGCGGAGCCGACGGCCGGTACCAGGTCAACGACGCCACGGTCTGGTCTGGCACGCCGGACGGGCCGCGGGAGGAGTTGCGCCGGGTGCTGGCGCAGGGCGCGGGCCCCGAGCGGCTTCGCGAGGTGCGCGAGGCCATCGCCGCCGGCGACCTCGATCGCGCGGAGGAGCTGCTGCTCACCTTCGAGGGCCGCTACAGCCAGGAGTTCCTGCCCTTCGTCGACCTGCTCGTCGGGCTGCCCGGTGCGAGGACGGCCGACGGGGAGCCCGCCCGCGTGCTCGACCTCGACCGCGCGGTCGTCGAGGAGGCGCTGCTGCTGGGCACCGCCCGCGTCACGCGCACCTCTCGGGTGGCGGGCGGTGCGCTGCTGATCTCCATCGCCTCGGACGAGCCGCTGCCGGAGGTCCGCCTCGCGCTGAGCACGCCGCTGCGCGAGCGGGGGCGCACGGCAGAGCCGGGGGAGGACGGGATGCTCGTGCTCGACCTCGCCGTCCCGGTCGACGGTGCGCCCCTCCATGAGACCTCCGTCGTCCCGCCGCTGCGCTACGCGGAACCGGGCGACGGGTACGACGGCTTCGCCGCCGCGGTCCTCGCGGTGCGGAGCGACGGCACGACGGAGACCGACGACTCCGGTCTGACGATCCGTCGTGCGCGTCGGCTGCTGATCGCCCTCTCGTCGTCGACCCGCGCTGAGTCGTGGTGGGCCGGCGCTGACGACGAGTGGCGGACCGTCTCACCCGAGACGATCCGGGACCGCGCCAGGAGCCGTGCCCTCGACGCCATCGCCGGGGGCACGGCACCGGCCGCGGGGCGACGCGACGGCCGGTGGGAGGTCGACGCCGACATCCTCCGCGGCGATGACGACGGCCTCCGGGCGACGATCGCCGCCGAGTACGGCCGCTACCTGCTCGCCTCCTCGTCGCGCGCCGGCAGCCCCGCGGCCAACCTCCAGGGCATCTGGAACGGGGAGCTCCGCCCGGCGTGGTCGTCGAACTACACGATCAACATCAACACGCAGATGAACTACTGGGCGGCGGGTCCGCTCGGTCTCACGGCCGACGCCGAGCCGCAGCTCGCCCTCGTCGAGCGGATCGCCGCGACCGGCCGCGACGTCGCCCGCGAGCTGTACGGCGCCCGCGGCTGGGTCGCGCACCACAACAGCGACCTCTGGGGCTGGAGCCTCCCGGTCGGGATGGGGCACGGCGCGCCGAGCTGGGCGATCTGGATGATGGGCGGCGTCTGGCTCTGCCACTCGCTCTGGGACCACTACGAGTTCAGCGACGACACCGCGCTGCTGCGCGAGCGGATCTGGCCGCTGCTGCGCGGCGCGACCGAGTTCTGCTTGGACTGGCTCCAGGTCGGGGAGACGGGAGAGGGCACGTTCTCGCCCTCCACCTCTCCGGAGAACATGTACCTCGACGCCGACGGCACCCCCCGCGCCCTCGGCCTCACGGCCACGATGGACCGCGAGCTGGTCCGCTCGCTCTTCCGGCGCGCACTGCGCGCGATGGACGTGCTCGGCCTGGACGACCCGCTGCGGCCGGAGGTGGAGGCGGCGATCGCCGTCCTCCCGGAGCCCGGCATCGGGCGTGACGGCCGGCTGCTCGAGTGGTCGCGCGAGGTCCCAGAGCACGAGCCGGCGCACCGGCACCTCTCGCCGCTGGTCGGCCTCCACCCGCTCGACCTCACCACTCCGGAGGGGACGCCGGAACGGGCCGCCGCCTCCCGGCGGTCCCTCGACGCCCGCGGCGACGGCGCGATGGGCTGGTCGTGGGCGTGGAAGATCGCCCTCCGCGCCCGGCTGGGCGACGGCGAGGCCGCGCACGAGCTGCTGCGGCAGGCGCTGACGCCGTACGACGGGGACGCACGCCGACACGGGCCGGTCGACGGCTCGGAGTGGGGCGGGCTGCTGCCCAACCTGTTCAGCACGCACCCGCCGTTCCAGATCGACGGCAACCTCGGCTTCCCGGCCGCCATCGCCGAGCTGCTGCTGCAGAGCCACGCGGGAACGCTGCACCTGCTCCCCGCTCTGCCCGCCGCGTGGCGGGAGGGACATGTCAGCGGGCTCGGCGCCCGCGGCGGCCTGTCCGTCGATCTGAGCTGGTCGGCGGGCCGCCTCGAGCGCGCCGTCCTGCGCAACCCGCACCCCGAGCCGCGCACGCATCGCGTGCGCTACGGGGACACCGACCTCGACGTGCGCATCCCCGCGCGGGGGGAGCACGTCGTCACGAACCCACCACAACAACCCACCCCCATCCCGACACCGACGATGGTGTCCGGGCAATCACAGTGAGGAACTCATGAAGAAGCTCCGCATCATCGCCGGCATCGCCGCGGCCGGAATCGCGGCCCTCGGCCTCGCCGGGTGCTCGACCGACGGCGGCGGTTCCGGCGACAAAGTCACCGTCAACTGGTGGACCTGGGACGACCACCAGGCCGCGAACTACAAGCTCTGCATCCCCGGCTTCGAGAAGGCCAACCCCGACATCACGGTCAAGATCTCGCAGTACAACGTGAACGACTACTTCACCAAGCTGACCGCCGGGTTCGTCTCGGGCACCGCCCCGGACGCCTTCCAGAACAGCGTGCCGCTGCTCGGCCAGTACGCCGGTCAGAAGCAGATCATGCCGCTCGACGACCTGATTAAGAAGACCGACTTCGACCTGAAGAAGTTCGACATCGGCGTCGACTCGTGGAAGTACACCGACGGCAAGCAGTACGGCATCCCGCTCGACTGGGCCGGCTCGGCGATCTACTTCAACGAGGACATGGTCAAGGCGGCCGGCCTCACCGACCAGGACATCAAGACGATGACCTGGAACCCCGACGACGGCGGCACGTTCGACAAGATCGTCTCGCACCTGACGGTCGACGCGAACGGCAAGCGCGGCGACGAGCCCGGCTTCGACAAGGCGCACGTGAAGACGTACGGCATCGGAACGCTCGCGGCCGGCGACTTCAACGGCCAGACCTCCTGGAACCCGTTCGTCACCACCCTGGGCTGGAAGCTCGCCGGCGACGTGAAGGCGTGGCCGACGTCGCTGCCCTTCGACGACCCGCGCCTGGCCAAGACGCTCGACTACGTCCGCACCCTCGGCGACCGCGGGCTGATGCCGAAGTTCGGCCAGTTCACCGTCTCGGCGTCCGAGCAGATGGGCGCCGGTCAGGTCGCCATGGCCCAGGACGGCACCTGGAACGCGACGACCATCACCAAGGTCCCGAACCTGAAGGTGGGCATCGCGCCGACCGTGCAGGGACCGGACGGTCGCGGCATGATCAGCAACTCGAACGCGAACAACATCTTCGTGGGCACCAAGCACGTCGACCAGACGTGGAAGTGGGTCTCGTACATGGGCACGGTCGAGTGCCAGACGATCGCGGGCAAGACGGCCACGTTCCTCCCCTCGATCGCGGAGGCGCTGCAGTCGACCGTCGACGCGCAGAAGGCCGACGGCGTCGACATCTCGAGCTTCGTCGACGCGCTCGAGAAGGGCGAGCTGTACCCCTCGCCGCCGGTCGCCAACGGACAGGAGCTGACCGATACGCTTCAGCCCATGTTCGAAGCGTTCTTCAACGGCGACGGGACGACGTCGTTCCTGAAGACGGCGCAGGAGAAGTCGGAAGAGATCCTCGCCAAGAAGTAGCAGTCCGGGTGCGGGGGGGGGGGGGGCCCCCCCCCCCCCCCCCCCCCCCCCCCACCTGCCCGACAGAGGGAGCACCCCATGAACGACGAGACGCAGACGCGGACAGCGCTGCTCGGTTCGTCGTCGGACGCGGCCACCCGCGTCTTCACCACGATCCTCACCCGCAGCCCGATCAGCCGGATCGACGTCGCCCGCATCACCGGGCTGTCGCAGGCCGCCGTCACCAAGGCGGTCACGCCGCTGGTCGCCGCGGGGCTCGTGAACGACACCCTCGACGCGAAGCCGACCGGCCTCCCCGGGCGCCCGGTGAGCCCGGTCGCCGTCGTGCCGGACGCCGTCGTCGCCCTGGGCGTGAAGGTGAACGTCGACGAGCTCGTCGGAGTCGCGACCGACCTGACGACGCGCATCATCACCTCCGACCGCCTCCCGCTGACCTCGCACGACCCGGTGGCCGTCGCCGACGCCATCGTCGAGATGTGCGACCGGCTGGAGCGGGGGCTCGGCGGGCTGGAGTCGCGGCTCGCGAGCGTCGGGGTCGCGGTCTCGGGCGACGTCGACACCGAGACCGGGGTGGTCCGCGACTCCGCGCTGATGGGCTGGCGCGGGGTGGAGCTGGGCGCGGCGCTCCGCGAACGGCTCGGCCTGAACGTCGTCGTCGACAACGACGTGCGCGCGCTGACGGTCGGCGAGCACTGGTTCGGCGTCGGGCTCGGCACGAACTCGTTCGCGATCGTCACGATCGGTCGCGGCATCGGCAGCGGCCTGCACCTGAACGGCGAGGTCGTGGAGGGTGCGTACGGCGTCGCGGGCGAGATCGGCCACCTCCCGCTGACCTCGCCCGACCGCATCTGCGCGTGCGGACGCCGGGGCTGCGTGGAGGCGGTCGCCGCCACCAGCGCGATCGTCGCCGCCGTCTCGGCTGCCCACGGCAGGGAGGTCTCCATCGAGGAGGCCGTCGACCTCGCCCGCTCGGGCGACGCCGCGGCCGCCGACGCGTTCGGCGAGGCCGGAGCGGTGATCGGGAGGGCCATCGCCAGTCTCGTGAACATGGTCGGGCCCGAGCTCGTCATCATCGGCGGCGAGGGCGTCGCCAACTTCGACCTGTTCGAGGAGCGCCTGCGCCGCTCCTACGGCGAGCACGTCTTCGCCTCCGCAGATCGCTGCCGCATCGTCGTGCGCCCGCACACGTTCGAGGACTGGGCGCGCGGGGCCGCGGCGAGCGCCATCCGCTCCCTCGTCGTCTGACCCCCGAAAGGACACCGGTGGACTCCACCATCGTCAGCGCCGAGGCGTGGTTGAGCGACCTCGCCGTCGAGACGGTCCGCACCGACGCGGTGCAGTCGTTCCTCAAGCAGGAGACGATCTTCGTCCGGCTGCGCACCGCCGACGGCGCGGAGGGCATCGGCTACAGCTACACGATCGGCACGGGCGGCCGCGCGGTGCTGAGCCTGCTGCGCGAGACGCTGCTCCCGGCGCTGACCGGGAAGGACGTCGGCCGGCCGGAGGACGTCTGGCGGTCCCTCCACGCGACGACGCGTGCGACCTCGGTCGGCGTCATCACCTCCCTCGCCCTCGCCGCCGTCGACACCGCGGTGTGGGACGCCCGCTGCCGATCGGCGGGGGTGCCGCTGTGGCAGGCGGCGGGAGGCGCCCAGCCGAGCATCCCGCTCTACGACACCGAGGGAGGCTGGCTGCACCTCGGCACGGACGAGCTCGTCGAGCAGGCCGTCGCGTCGCAGCGCCGGGGTCTCCGCGGCATCAAGCTCAAGGTGGGCAAACCGACCGCCCGCGAGGACGCCGAGCGCCTCGCCGCCGTGCGCGCGGCGGTCGGCCAGGACCTCGACATCATGGTCGACGCCAACCAGTCGCTGACGGCAGCCGAGGCGATCCGCCGGGCCGCGCTGTTCGAGGAGCTCGACATCGGCTGGTTCGAGGAGCCGCTGCCCGCGGAGGACGTCGCCGGCCATCGGCGGCTGGCCGCCTCGACCAGCGTGCCCGTCGCGGTGGGCGAGTCCATCTACTCGGTCGGGCACTTCCGCGAGTACCTGCAGGCCGAGGCGGCCTCCATCATCCAGGTCGACGTGGCACGGGTGGGCGGCATCACGCCGTGGCTGAAGGTGGCGCACCTGGCAGAGGCCTTCAACGTCGCGGTGGCGCCGCACTTCCTCATGGAGCTGCACGTCTCGCTCTGCTGCGCCGTCCCCAACGCGCTCTATCTGGAGCACATCCCGCAGCTGCGCGCCGTCACGCGCTCGGAGCTGACCGTTCGCGAGGGTCGGGCGCTCGCACCGTCGACGCCCGGGCTCGGCATCGAGTGGGACCTCGACGCCGTCGACGACCTCCGCGTCGCCTGAGCGGGCCGGCACCCTCCCCGGGCTAGCATCGCGGCATGGGGATGCTGCCGGGCGACGGGCATGTGCACAGCGAGTGGTCGTGGGACACCGGGGGCCCGCGGTCGGAGGCGGTCGGCCGGATGCGGGAGACCTGCGCGCAGGCGGAGCGGATCGGGCTGCCGGCCCTGGTCTTCACCGAGCACCTCGACATCCCCGGCAGCTGGCGGGCGGAGCCCGGCGACCTGATGCCGCACCAGCGGCACTACGTGCAGCCGGACGGCCGTGTCGTGTTCGAGCCGCTCGATGCCGACGGGTACTTCGAGAGCATCGACCGGGTGCGGCATGAGTTCCCCGGGCTGCGCATCCTCACCGGGGTGGAGTTCGGGCAGCCGCACCTGTTCGAGGCGGAGGCTCGGAGCATCGTGGACCTGAGCCGGTTCGACCGGATCAACGGGTCCCTCCACACGCTCGACCTGGGCGGCGGGCGCGCGGAGCCCAGCCGGCTGCTGCACGAGCATCCCGCGGCGGAGGTCATGGAGGCGTATCTCGCCGAGATCCCGGTCATGGTGGCGGGCTCGGACGCCTTCGAGGTCTTCACGCACATCGACTACGCGCTCCGGCACTGGCCGAGCGACGACGCAGGACCGTTCGATCCGCGGGAGTTCGAGGGCGCCATCCGCGCGGCCATGCGGTCGATCGCGCAGAGCGGCCGCGCCCTCGAGCTCAACACGCGACGGCTCTGGTCCTGGGTGCCGCAGTGGTGGGCCGAGGAGGGCGGCGAGCGGATCACGTTCGCGAGCGACGCGCACGTGCCCGGCGCGCTGGCGAGCCGGTTCCCGGAGGCGGTCATCCTGGCGGAGACGTTCGGATTCCGGCCCGGCAGCACCCCCGAGGAGCCGTGGCGGCGGTAGGGCGCCCCGATCAGCGCGCGCTTCGATCAGCGCGCGGTCGGCGCGGCCGCCTGGGCGATGAGCGTGCTCGTGGAGGTGGTGACGAGTTGTGACTGCCGTGTCACAAACCGGCCCTCTGCTCGGTCGTAGCAGGTGACGCGGGCGGGCGCCCGCGTCGGAAACGGAGAAGAGCATGAGGATCGTCGTCATCGGAGGAACCGGCCTGATCGGCCGCCGGCTGGTCGAGCTGCTGCGCGAGCGCGGGCACGAGGCGGTGGCGGCGTCGCCGTCGACCGGCGTCGACACGGTCACCGGGGAGGGACTCGCGGAGGCGCTCGCCGGTGCGGACGTCGTGGTCGACGTGCCCAACGCGCCGTCGTTCGAAGACGGGCCGGTGCTCGACTTCTTCGAGCGCTCGACCGGCAACCTGGTGGCGGCGGAGCAGGCGGCGGGCGTCGGGCACCACGTCGTCCTCTCCATCGTCGGCGCCGACCGGATGCCCGACATCGGCTACATGCGGGCCAAGGTCGCGCAGGAGGGCATCGTCACCGGGAGCGGCATCCCCTTCACGGTCGTGCGGGCGGCGCAGTTCTTCGAGTTCATCCCCGCGCTGGCGGACGGGGCGACGCAGGGCGGCACGGCGACGCTCTCGGACGTGCTCATGCAGCCGATCGCCGCGGCCGACGTGTCGGCGGCGCTCGCCGAGGTGGCGGCGGCGGATCCGGCGAACGGCGTGATCGAGCTCGCGGGGCCGGAGCCGCTGCGCCTCGACGACCTCGCCCGGCGCGTGCTCGCCGCCCGCGGCGACAGCAGGACCGTCACCACCGATCCCTCCGCCGGCTACTTCGGCGGGACCGTGGACGACACCAGCCTCGTCCCCGGGAACGACCCGCGCGTGACAGACCAGCGGTTCGGCGCCACGACCTTCTCCCGGTGGCTGGAGGCCGGGCACTAGCATTCGACCATGTCCATCGGGAGCCCGGACGCGCAGGACCTCGACACGGCGGCGGAGACCTTCGCCGCCGTGCGTCCGCGCCTGTTCGGGATCGCGTACCGGATGCTCGGGACGGTCGCCGACGCCGAGGACCTCGTGCAGGAGACCTGGCTGCGCTGGCAGGCGTACGACCGGTCGAGCGTTCGTGAGCCTGCGGCCTTCCTCGCCACGACGATCACCCGGCTGGCGATCAACCAGGCGCAGTCGGCGCGCGCCCGCCGCGAGACCTACATCGGGCCGTGGCTGCCCGAGCCGGTGGACACCAGCGCCGACCCGTCGCGCGGCGCCGCGCGCGGGGAGGCGCTGGAGTTCGCCGTCCTCGTGCTGCTCGAGAAGCTGCAGCCGACCGAGCGCGCGGCCTACGTGCTGCGCGAGGCGTTCGACTACCCGTACGCGCAGATCGCCGACATCATCCAGTCGTCGGAGGCCTCGGCCCGGCAGCTCGTGAGCCGCGCGCGCAAGCACCTCACCGAGGAGAGGCACGTGCGCGAGGTGAGCCACGAGGAGCAGCGCAGGATGCTCGGCGCGTTCCTCGAGGCCGCGCAGTCGGGCGACATGGCCGCGCTCGAGAGCATCTTCACGGCCGACATCGTCAGCTACTCCGACGGCGGCGGCCTGGCGCGCGCCTCCCGCATCCCGGTGCGGACGAGGGAGGTCGTTGCCAAGTACGTGCACGCCTTCGCCGACCGGTTCTGGACCGGGGAGGTGCGGATCGTGGAGGCGAACGGCGGCCCCGCCGCGGTGCTCGTGCGCGACGGAGCGATCGCGGCGTTCATCGCGCTCGACGTGACGGCCGACGGCATCCGCCGCCTGCAGTGGGTGCTCAACCCGCAGAAGCTGGAGCGCCTGCCCATCCCGCGCTGAACCCGCACGCGGCCGTCACAAACGGCCGCCCTGTCCGGTCTTAACAGGTGAAGACACACCTGATCGGATCGGGAGGTTCATCGACATGCGTCGCATCCTCGTGGTGGGCGGCGGCTACGCCGGGTTCTACACGGCCTGGGGGCTCGAGAAGCGGCTCCGGCCGGGCGAGGCCGAGATCACGGTCGTCGACCCGCGCCCCTACATGACCTATCAGCCGTTCCTGCCGGAGGTGGCGGCCGGCTCGATCGAGGCCAGGCACGCGGCGATCTCGCTGCGCAGCCACCTCCGCCGCACGCGGCTCGTTCACGGCACCGTGACGCGGATCGAGCACGCGCGGCGCACCGCGACCGTGCAGCCGCGCGACGGGGAGCCGTTCGAGCTCGGGTACGACATCGTCGTGGTCACCGCCGGCGCGGTCACCCGCACCTTCCCGATCTCCGGCATCACCGAGCACGCCATCGGCATGAAGCACGTGGAGGAGGCGGTCGCCATCCGCGACCGCCTGCTCGACGCCTTCGACCGCGCCTCGCTCCTCCCGCCAGGGCCGGAGCGGTCGCGGCTGCTGACCGTGACCTTCGTCGGCGGCGGGTTCTCGGGCGTCGAGGGCTTCGCCGAGCTGCTCTCGCTCGCCACGGCCCTCCTCCGCTCGTACCCGGAGCTGCGGTTCGACGACCTGTCGTTCCACCTCGTGGAGGCCCGCGACCGCATCCTGCCCGAGGTCACCGACCGGCCGGGCGAGTGGGTGGTGCGGCACCTCGTGGAGCGCGGGGCGCGCATCCACCTCGGCGCTCAGCTGCTGTCGGCAGAGGGCGGCCACCTCGTGCTGTCCACCGGCGAGGAGTTCGACTCGCACACCATCGTGTGGACGGCGGGTAACGGGGCCAACCCGGTCGTCGCCAACAACACCGACCTGCCGGTCACCGCGCGCGGCTCGGTTATCGTGCGGCCGGACCTGCGGGTCGGCACGGCCGACGAGGTCGTCCCAGACGCCTGGGCGGCGGGAGACGACGCGGCGGTCCCCGACCTCGCCGCCGGGGTGGAGGGTGCTGTCACCGTGCCCAACGCCCAGCACGCCGTGCGCCAGGGGCGCCTGCTCGCGAAGAACATCGCCGCGTCGCTGCACGGCGGTCGCGTCCGCGACTACGTGCACCACAGCCTCGGCGTCGTGGCGACGCTCGGGCTCGGGAAGGGGATCTTCCAGTGGCGCGGCATCGTGATCACCGGGTTCCTCGCCTGGGTCATGCACCGGGGGTATCACGTGCTCGCCATTCCGACGTGGGAGCGCAAGGTGCGCGTGGCGCTGGTCTGGGCGACCGCGGTGCTGTTCGGGCGCGACATCGTCTCGCTGCTGTCGGTGCAGCATCCGCGCCGGGCGTTCCTGCGCGGCGGACGGCCCGAGGCCGAGATCGATGCGGGGAGCCTCTGATGCCCGTGCGTCGGCGCCGCCGCGCCTCCTTCACCGACCGGCTCGCCGGCCTCGCCGCCGGATCCGCCGCCGGCCGACGGGCCGGCGGCCTCCGCGCCGAGCTCGCCTCGCGCCGGGTGCCGCTGCACTGGACGAACCTGTTCGGCGTCGTCGCCGCGGCCTCCGTCGTCGTGCTGTTCGTGACCGGCTTCGTGCTGATGTTCGCGTACTCGCCGACCAGCGACCGCGTCGTCTATGACGGCCCGTACGCCCCGCTCGCCGGCGTGGAGATGTCGAAGGCGCTGCAGTCGACCCTCGCGATCTCGTTCGAGCTGCCCGGCGGGCTGCTGCTGCGGCAGGCGCACCACTGGGCGGCCCTGCTGCTGCCCGCCGCCCTCATGCTGCAGCTCGCCGTGTCGTTCTTCACGGGCGCGTTCCGCCGCCCGCGCCGGCTCTCGTGGGTGCTACTGTTCGGCCTGCTGATCGTGGCGCTGGCCGGCGGCTGGAGCGGCTACGCCCTCCCGGACGACATGCTGTCCGGCACCGGCCTGCGCATCGTCGAGGGGATCGTGCTCGGCATCCCGGTGATCGGCACCTGGCTGTCGTGGCTGCTGTTCGGCGGCGAGTTCCCCGGCCGGATCATCGAGAACCTCTACCCGATCCACGTCGCGGTCGTGCCCGTGCTGCTCGTGCTGCTGTACGCGGCCCGCGCGCGGCTGGCGTATCGCGACGGCTCGGCGCGGTATCCGGGCGAGGGGAGGGCCGTCGGCGTGCCCGTGTGGCCGAACCTCGCCGTCCGTGCGGGCGGCCTGCTCGCCGTGGTGTGCGGCGCGCTCGTACTCGTCGCAGCCACCGTCACGATCAGCCCGATCTGGCACTACGGGCCGTCCTCGCCCGGCGACGCCTCCGCCGGCAGCCAGCCCGACTGGTACACCGGCTTCCTCGACGGCGCGCTGCGGCTCGTGCCGCCCGGCTGGGAGGTGGAGTGGCTCGGGCGCACCTGGACGCTCGCCGTCATCGTCCCGCTGGTGGTCGTCGGCCTGTACCTGGCCGTGCTCGCCCTCTATCCCTTCATCGAGGAGTGGCTGAGCGGGGACACCGCCGGGCACGACCTCCTGGACCGTCCGCGCAACGCGCCCACCCGCACCGGCCTCGGGGTCGCGGGGATCGTGTTCTACGCCGCGCTGTGGGGAGCGGGCAGCGCCGACCTCGTGGCCACGCACTTCCACGTGTCGGTGGAGGCGGTGGTGCACGCGTACCAGGCGGCGGTGATCCTCGGGCCGGTCGTCGCCTTCGTCGTGACGAGGCGGGTCTGCCTCGCCCTGGAGCGCAAGGACCGCGAGATCCTCCTCCACGGCTATGAGACGGGCCGCATCGTGCGGCTGCCCGGCGGCGAGTACGTCGAGCTGCACGGGGAGGTGGCGGCGCACGAGCGCTACCGCCTCGCCGGGCCCGAGCCGGCGCAGCCCTTCGAGGCGCGACCCCGGGCCGACGGGAGGCTGCGGATCGCCGACCGGCTGCGGTCGCGGGCGTCCCGGTTCTTCTTCGAGGACCGGCTGGCGCCGGTGGACGCCGCGAGCGCAGCCCTGCCGGCCGGCGGAGACCGTGGCGACGAGGGGCGGATCGATGACCACACGCGTGCGGAGGCTCCGGCGCGGGAGGCGGCGGCGCGATGAGCGTGCTCGCGCACGGCTCGCCGCGCGCTTCCGCGACGCCTACGCGGCGGACGACATCGCCGCCGTCGCCGCCGTGCTCGGGCCGGGCGTGCGGATGGAGGTCGACGCGGGGGTGGTCGCGGGAGACGCGGCCTCAGCCGGTGCGGGTGGCGTCGAGGCGGGTGCCGCAGGCGAATCGGGTGCGACCGTGGGCGTCCTCGCCGTCGTCGGCCGCCTCCAGGCCCTGCTCGGACCGGCCGACGGGTTGACACTCGAGGTCCGGTCGGTCAACGGCGGCCCGGGGATCCTCGCCTGCCGGGATGGCGCACCGGTCGCCGTGCTCGTCCTCGACGGCCGGGTGGGTGCGACGACCGCCCTGTGGGTCGTCGCGGACCGGCACAAGCTCGTGCGCTGGCGCTGAGGGACGGGCGGGCCTGAGCCGCTCCGGTCCTAGGCGGTCCGGGCCTCAGGCGGTCTGGGCCTCAGGCGGTCTGCGCCTTAGGCCGTCTGGGCCAGCTCCGCGTAGTAGGTGACGTGGCACCCGTCACCGTTGCACTCGACGCACACGGTGATCTCCTCACTGTGCTGCATCGGGTCGGCGCCCGATCCGTCACACCGTTCGCAAATCTCCAGGGTTCTCATGCCGACGATTCTGCGCCCGACCACCGACATCCCCGGCAGCGGGGCGGGAGTGTCGCGGATCGGCCGGCCGGCACGGCGATTCTGCTCTGAGCAGAAACGCTCGACGGGGTCGGCCCGGTCGGGCCCGCGGCGGCCTAGGCTGACGCCATGCTCATGCGCGACGCGATCGGCACGGTGCTCCGGAGGCTCCGGACGGAGCGCGGGATGACGCTGCGCGCGCTCTCGGAGGAGTCGCGGATCAGCACCCCGTACCTGTCCGAGATCGAGCGCGGCCGCAAGGAGGCGTCGAGCGAGATCCTCGCCGCGCTGTGCCGCGTGCTCGAGCTGGGGGAGGCCGAGCTGCTGACCCTCGTCGCGGCCGAGTTCTCCGGCGGCGAGGTGCTCACCCTCGTTCCGGAGGCCCCGCAGCAGGCGCCCCTCCTGCACGCCGCCTGACGGCGCCCGCCCCGATTTCGCGTGGGAGCGCCCGCCGAGTATTCTTGTGTGGCGCCTCCGGTCAGCAGCTGACTGGTGGTCGGGAGCGCGAATGGCGAGTTACCCAAGCGGCCAAAGGGATCTGACTGTAAATCAGCCGGCGTAGCCTTCGGGGGTTCGAATCCCTCACTCGCCACCATCGAAGGGACCGGGCATCGTGCCCGGTCCCTTTTCCGTTGCCCGACGTGCCACCCTTGTCCCATGCCCTCCAACGTCGAGCTGCAAGAGATCGCTGTCACCATCGCGCGGCGGGCCGCCGTGCTCGCCCAGCAGCGGAGGAGGGACGGCGTGGAGATCGCCGCCTCCAAGTCGAGTGTCGAGGACATCGTGACCAGGGCCGACCGGGAGGCCGAGACGCTGATCCGCGACGCCATCGCCGCCGCGCGGCCGCGGGACGGGTTCCTGGGCGAGGAGTCCGGGGCCGGTGAGGGGACGAGCGGTCTCACCTGGGTGGTCGATCCGATCGACGGGACCGTCAACTACTTCTATGGCATCCCCGCGTACGCCGTCAGCATCGCGGTGGTCGAGGGCGATCCCGACCCGGCGACCTGGACCGCGCTCGCCGGAGCCGTCGTCAACCCGGAGGCGGAAGAGGTGTTCGCGGCCGCCGCGGGGCACGGCGCCACCCGCAACGGCACGGCCCTGCACGTCAACGAGCGGGTGGAGCTGCCGCTCGCGCTGGTCGGCACCGGGTTCGGGTACGACCCGCAGGTGCGGCTGCGGCAGGCGGAGTTCCTGCAGCGGATCATCGGGTCGGTGCGCGACATCCGCCGCGCCGGCGCGGCCTCCCTCGACCTGTGCTCCGTCGCGGCAGGGCGGCTCGACGCATACTACGAGCGCGGGCTCAACCCGTGGGACCATGCGGCCGGCGCACTGATCGCCGCCGAGGCCGGCGCGAAGGTGGGCGGCCTCGACGGCGGCCCGGCCGGTAAGCGGCTGCTGCTCGCGGCCTCGCCCGCGCTGTACGACCAGCTGCACCCGATGATGCAGGAGTACTTCAGCGCCTGGGAGTGACCGCGAGCAGCGACGCTCAGCGCAGCCAGACCGTGGTGTCCTGCGGCAGCAGGCGCCCCTGAAGCGGACCGCTCTGCAGCACGATCTCGCCCTCGGGCAGCTCCACCGGCTCGGTGCCGAGGTTGACCACGACGGTCACCTCGCCCGAACGGAACAGGAGGGCGTCCTGGCCGACGTCCGACCACTCCAGCTCGCCGAACGCCAGGTCGTGCTCGCGGCGGGCGGCCAGCGCCTCCTGATACATGGTCAGCGTCGAGCCGGGCACGCCGCGCTGCGACTCGCGCGTGTACTGCGCCCACGACGCCGGCTGCGGCAGCCAGCTCCTCCCGCTCGGTCCGAAGCCGTACGACGGGTCGGTGCCCTCCCACGGGATCGGCACCCGGCAGCCGTCGCGGCCGTAGCGCTCGCCGCCGGTGCGGAACCAGGTCGGGTCCTGGCGCGCCTCGTCGGGCAGGTCGATCGCCTCCGGGAGGCCGAGCTCCTCGCCCTGGTAGAGGTACGCCGACCCCGGCAGGGCGAGCATGAGCGCGGTCGCGGCGCGGGCACGGCGGAGCGCGAAGGCGGGGTCGGGGATGCCCATGCTCTTCGGGCCGATGCCGTGGCCCTGCGGGTTGTCGCCGGTGAGGGCGAGGCGGGTCGCGTGGCGCACGACGTCGTGGTTCGACAGCACCCAGGTGCTCGGGGCGCCGACGCTGCCGAAGACCGAGATCGAGCGGTCGATCACCGTGCGGAGCGCGGCGGCGTCCCACGGCGTCTCGAGGTAGCCGAAGTTGAACGTCTGCTGCATCTCGTCCGGCCGGACCCAGCGGGCGAGCTTCTCCAGCGGCTCCACCCAGGCCTCGCCGCAGAGCACGCGGTCGCCCTCGTACTCGTCGAGCACCTTGTGCCAGTCGCGGTAGATCTCGTGCACGCCGTCCTGGCCGAAGTACGGCGGCGTGACCGGCTCGTGCTCGGCGTTGGCGTGGATCTCGGGCTCCAGCGGGATGCCGCCGGTCGTGGTCGGGACCTCGGCCCCGGTCATGCTGCCGGCCCCGGCGGGCGGGGTGTAGTCGGGGAGGCCCTCCTCCTTCACCATGCCGTGCGCGACGTCCACGCGGAAGCCGTCGACGCCGCGGTCGAGCCAGAAGCGCAGGATGCCGCGGAACTGCTCCCACACCCAGGGGTTCTCCCAGTCGAGGTCGGGCTGCGACTTGTCGAAGAGGTGGAGGTACCACTGGCCGGGCGTGCCGTCGGCCTCGGTGATGCGGGTCCAGGCGGGGCCGCCGAAGATCGACTCCCAGTTGTTCGGCGGCAGCTCGCCGTGCTCGCCCTGGCCCTCGCGGAACATGTAGCGGGCGCGCTCGGGGCTGCCGGGACCCGCGGCAAGCGCCTCCTGGAACCAGCGGTGGTCGCTGGAGGAGTGGTTGGGCACCAGGTCGATGATCACACGCAGGCCGAGGTCGTGCGCGGTGTTCAGCAGCACGTCGAAGTCCGTGAGCGTGCCGAAGCTCGGGTCGACGTCGCAGTAGTCGGCCACGTCGTAGCCGGCGTCGCGCTGCGGCGAGGTCTGGAACGGCGACAGCCAGACGGCGTCGACGCCCAGCTCGCGCAGGGCGGGCAGGCGGCGGGTGATGCCGGGCAGGTCGCCCATACCGTCGCCGTCCGCATCGGCGAACGAGCGCGGGTACACCTGGTAGATGACGGCGGAGCGCCACCATTCGCGGCCGGGCGTGCTCGGCGAGAGCGGGGAGGGGCCTGTCTCTTATACACATCT
>NZ_JBPGXM010000086.1:0-16981 GCF_056755495.1 Leifsonia sp. KNZ12-8B | reverse complement strand
TGCCCGCGACGAGGAAGTAGATGCCGAGGAAGATCGCCAGGACGGCGAGCGTCTTCTCCGGCCAGAACAGCAGGACGACGCCGAGCACGACGGCGACCCCGCCGCTGATGCCGAGCGCGGCGCGGATGCCGTTGATGGCGGACCGCGTCATGTTCCTGGCGTCGAGCTGCAGGTCGTGGACGACGGAGTCGGCGGGATCGGTGAAGGACATCGCAAGCCCCTTTCGTGGCGGGCCGCCGCATGCGGCCTCACGGCCGAGGCTAGTGGGCGCGGGCACCGCCTGTCAGGGGGCAATCGTGGCGCCGGCCGCGACGAGCAGCCAGACGCCCACCGCGACGAGCCAGACCGACCACAGCACGTAGCCGATCGGGACCAGGAGGCCGGCGAACGCCCACCCCTCGCGCTCGAAGGGGCCGACGAACTCCAGCGCGCCGACGATGAGCGCAGCGCCCACCACGATGCCCACGATCAGCAGCCACAGCGGGAGGGTTACGCCTGACCCGAGACCTGTCGCGAGACCCGTCGCGAGCCCGGCGGCGAAGAGGATGCTCCAGACGCCCGTCGCCAGGTAGCCGAGGTGCTCACCGACCGTGACGCCGAGGTAGCGGTGGAACGCCTGGAAGACGAGGTCGACGCCCCCAGCGTCGTGGCCCTCCTGCTCCGCCCGCGCGAGGTACGGGACGAGGAACACCCAGCGCAGCAGCCCGAGCGCCTGCACGAGCCCCGCGGACACCCCGACGGCGGCCGACAGCCAGGCGAGCGCGGGGTCGCGCACGACGGTCCCGCCCAGCACGGCGAGAGGCACGAACAGCAGCGCGGTGAGCGAGAACAGCCACCACAGCACGACGAGTGCCGTCCCTCCCGCACGGAACCGCGACAGGATGGCGGCGGTGGGCTCGCGCAGGATGCCCGGGTACGAGAACCGGAGCGCGAGCGCCAGGTACGCCGCGTTGAACAGGACCGGAGTCGCGATCAGCAGGATCGCGAGCACGACCGTGCGGGTGTCGTCCATGGCCGTACTGTATGGCCCAGGGCCTCCTGACGGGAGTCGGCGGCGTGAACTACGGTGGAGTCTGCGACCGACCACGAGGGGGAGCCGATGAGCATCGCGTCGACGACGACCAGTGGGCCGGCGGACACGGCCGACACCCACGATCTGATCCGCGTCCAGGGCGCCCGCGAGAACAACCTCAAAGACGTGAGCGTCGAGCTCCCGAAGCGGCGGCTGACCGTCTTCACCGGGGTCTCCGGCTCGGGCAAGAGCTCCCTCGTCTTCGGCACGATCGCCGCGGAGTCGCAGCGGTTGATCAACGAGACGTACAGCGCGTTCGTGCAGGGCTTCATGCCGACCCTCGCCCGGCCGGACGTCGACCTGCTCGAGGGGCTGACCACGGCGATCATCGTCGACCAGGAGCGGATGGGCGCCAACGCGCGCTCGACGGTCGGCACGGCGACGGACGCGAACGCGCTCCTGCGCATCCTGTTCAGCCGGCTGGGGGAGCCGCACGTCGGCTCCCCGAACGCGTTCTCGTTCAACGTCGCGTCGGTCCGCGGCGACCGCGCCGTCACGATCGAGCGCGGGTCGAACCCGCAGCTGCAGGACAGCTTCACCATCACAGGTGGGATGTGCCCGCGCTGCGAGGGGATGGGGACGGTCACCTCCATCGATCTGGCCGAGCTCTACGACGAGTCCAAGTCGCTCAGCGAGGGCGCGATCACCGTGCCCGGCTACACCGCGGACGGCTGGTCGGTGCGCATCTACGCGGAGTCCGGCTTCGTCGACCCGGCCAAGCCGATCCGCGACTTCAGCGAGCAGGAGCTGCACGACTTCCTGTACAAGGAGCCGGTGAAGGTCAAGATCAGCGGCATCAACATGTCGTACGAGGGGCTCGTGCCGCGGGTGCAGAAGTCGATGCTGTCGAAGGACAAGGAGGCGATGCAGCCGCACATCCGCGCCTTCGTCGACCGCGCCGTCACCTACACGCCGTGCCCGGACTGCGGCGGCACCCGGCTGAACGAGGGCGCCCGCTCCTCCCGCATCCGCGGTGTGAACATCGCCGACGTGTGCGCCATGCAGATCAGCGACCTCGCCGAGTGGGTGCGCGGGCTCGACGAGCCGGGGGTGGCACCGCTGCTGGCGACGCTGCAGCAGACGCTGGACTCGTTCGTCGAGATCGGGCTGGGCTACCTGTCGCTCGACCGTCCCTCCGGCACGCTGTCGGGCGGTGAGGCGCAGCGCACGAAGATGATCCGGCACCTCGGCTCGGCGCTGACCGATATCACGTACGTGTTCGACGAGCCGACCGCCGGGCTGCACCCGCACGACATCCAGCGGATGAACCGGCTGCTGCGCCAGCTGCGCGACAAGGGCAACACCGTGCTCGTGGTCGAGCACAAGCCTGAGACGATCGCGATCGCCGACCACGTCGTCGACCTCGGCCCCGGAGCGGGGCCCGCCGGCGGGACGGTGTGCTTCGAGGGGACGGTCGAGGAGCTGACGGCCAGCGGGACGCTCACCGGGCGGCACCTGGGGGACCGCACCACCGTGAAGCCCGAGGTGCGCACGCCGAGCGGCGCTCTGCAGATCCGCGGCGCGACGGCGAACAACCTGCAGGACGTCGACGTCGACATCCCGCTCGGCGTGCTCGTCGTCGTCACCGGTGTGGCCGGGTCGGGCAAGAGCTCGCTCATCCACGGCTCGGTGCCCACCGGCGCCGGCGTCGTGTCGGTCGACCAGGGCGCGATCCGCGGCTCCCGTCGCAGCAACCCCGCGACGTACACAGGCCTGCTCGAACCGATCCGCAAGGCCTTCGCGAAGGCCAACGGGGTCAAGCCGGCACTGTTCAGCGCGAACTCCGAAGGCGCCTGCCCGGTGTGCAACGGCAACGGCGTGATCTACACCGACCTCGGGATCATGCAGGGTGTCGCAACGACGTGCGAGGAGTGCGGCGGAAAGCGTTTCCAGGCGTCCGTTCTCGAATACAAGCTCGGCGGCAAGGACATCAGCGAGGTGCTCGCCATGCCGGTGAGCGAGGCCGAGGACTTCTTCGCGGCGGGGGAGGCGCGCGTGCCGGCGGTGCACGCCATCCTGGAGCGGCTGGAGGACGTCGGGCTCGGCTACCTGACGCTGGGCCAGCCGCTGACAACGCTGTCGGGCGGCGAGCGGCAGCGGCTGAAGCTCGCCATCCACATGGCCGAGAAGGGCGGCGTCTATGTCCTCGACGAGCCGACCACCGGGCTGCACCTGGCCGACGTCGAACAGCTGCTCGGTCTGCTCGACCGGCTCGTGGACGCCGGGAAGTCGGTGATCGTCATCGAGCACCACCAGGCCGTCATGGCCCACGCCGACTGGATCATCGACCTCGGGCCCGGGGCCGGCCACGACGGCGGTCGTATCGTGTTCGAGGGGACTCCGGCCCAGCTGGTCGCCGACGCCTCCACGCTGACCGGTCAGCACCTGGCGGAGTATGTGAGCCGGGTTCCTGGGGCGGTGCCCGCGTGACGGGCGGCGTGATCGTGACGGTGGCGTGATCGTGACGGTGGCGTGATGTCGACGGGCAGCGCATCGATGAAGGGAAGACATTCGTGAAGCAGAGCCGACCCACCGGAAGCGTCGCACGGCCGGGGGACCGGCCGCAGGGCCGCTACCGGTTCAGCGACCGGTTCATCAAGCGGGCGACGGCCATCCTGCTGATCGCCATGGGCGTCATCGTCGTCGCGGGCTTCGTGATGGGGTTCGTGAGCGACGAGGTGTCCGGGGAGGCGGGGGAGCAGCTCGCGAACGCCGCGATCGGCGTCGTCGTCGCCGGCTTCGTGCTGCCGCTGCTGGTCGCCGCGGTGCTCGGCGGCGAGGCGCTCAAGGCGGGCGCCGGGTTCATCGGGTTCGGCCTCATCCTCGGCCTGGTGCTGGTCGCGACGACGCTCGCCGAGGCGACGCGTGCGTTCTACGGCGCGTGGACGCCGCTGGCTTTCTGGGGCGGCATCGTGCTGCTCGTCGGCTGCGGCATCGGGTTCTGGCTCGTGGGCTTCGCCGCGAAGGTGCCGATGTGGCTGCAGCTGCCGTTCATCGGCTCGCCGCGCGTGTACACGCAGGGGGAGTCGGGGCGGCAGACCGACGCGAATCTGGGGCGCACGAAGGGCGGACGGCGCGGGGAGAAGACCCCCGGCTGAAATATCAGCCAGGGTCGTCGTCGGTGACCGTCACTCCGGGATCGTGGCGACGGCGTCGATCTCCACCAGGACGCCGGGACGCACCGGCGTCACGGCGACGACCGTGATCGCGGTGCGGTGGGCGCCCCAGACCGAAGCGGCCGCTGCGTAGCCTTCGTTCGCGTCCTCACCGGCGGCGAGGAAGATCGACAGCTTGACGACGTGGTCGGCGTCGGTGCCCGCGGCGTCCAGGACGGTCAGCACGTTGCGCAGCGCCTGCTCGGTCTGCGCCCGCAGGCCGTCGAGCAACGTTCCGGAGCCGTCGATGCCGTTCTGACCACCGACGTACAGCGTGCGTCCGGCCGGCGCGATCATCGCCTGCGCGAACGCCGGGCTGCGCTGCATGGTCGGGGGATCGACGGGGGTGGGAAGACTCGACATGGCTGCGCTCCTCGGTGGTCGTGGTGGCGTGTTGCGAGCATTGTGGCGGACGCCACCGACACGGGGGCAGCCCCCGTGAGCAGCGCGCGGCCGAGAGGCTGATCGTGGCATGGTGGACGCAGGGCGGAGACGGTGGCCTGCGGAGCCGGCGTGGCTCGTCGTGATCCGAGAAGCAGGAGTCCGTGAAGCAGGAGGGGAAGTCACATGGACGGGCGTGTCACGCAGCTGGTCGCAGCGTTGAGCAATCCTCCTGTCCGGCGCCGCTTCGCGGCTGTCGCGTTGAGCAGCGTGCCGCTCCCGCGCGCCGACGACGACCGCATGCTCATCGAATCGGGGGTGCTCGCCGTGGAGGGTGACTCCGTGACGGTCAGCGAGGCAGGGCTGGCGACTCTGCTCAACGCTGCGCGCGACGCGACGGCGAGCCCGGCAGCGAGGCCGCTCGAAAGCGTTCCACGCAAGGCGGCCCGGCGTGCTGCGACGCTCGAGCGCCTCGTCGACATCGTGTTCACCGGGTCGGACGACGTTCTCACGGAGCGTGAGCTCGGCGAACGCCTGGCCGAGCACGTCACCGATGTCGCACTGTTCAGGCGCGCCCTCGTGGACGACGGTCTTGTCGTGCGGGACCTGGCCGGGACGGCGTATCGACGCTGCTCCCATAAGAGCCGATAATGCACATTATGTCAGGTCACAGGAGCGAATCGCATCTGGTACACGCTCCCCGGCGATTTCAGTCGTCGCCGGAAGGCGGAAGAACGCCGCTCCTCCGCGGTCTGATGACGACCTTGACCAGTTTTCGCTGGATGATCCTCAGCGCCTGAATCGTCTCGGCGTCTGTGAAGCCCGTCGTGGTGCTCCAATCGACGCCCGAGCCGACGACATCGCTTGCGAATACGACTTCGGTGGCCAACAACGCGCGCGTCCAGTCCGCGCGGCTGAGAGGCATCCGATTCGAAACCGATCGAGCGAGCCGCGGTCCATCTCGAAGCAGAGCGGCTGAGCTCTCGAAGCCCAGCGCGACAGCCATGGGTTCGCCGCTGTGCGCGGGACCGCCCCACTCCCGCAGGCCGCGAACCAGCAACGTGCGTTCGCGGTCTGACAGGTCGATATCGAACAGGTCGTCCACCACAGCCGAATGATGTCATCGAAGCGGCGCCGGGTCCAACGTCGCCTCACTCACCCCTCTCGCGTTTCACGGCGAGCAGGTCGATCGTGTTCAACTCCGGGTCCTTCGCCAGCAGGTCCGGGCCCACCTCGCCGAGGGCCTTCGGGATGGCGCCGTTCAGGTGCGCTTGCCGCGCATCCTCGTCGCCGAAGGTGTCGAAGATTCCGAAGTGCGTGCCGTCGATCTGGAAGGCGTACCAGGTGCGGGTTCCCGGCTCCTGGTCGACCAGGGCCTTGCCCCCGATCAGGAAGTCCTTCAACTCCCCCGCCTTCTCCGGCTTCGCTTCGAGCAGTGCGAGTACGCCGAGCGTGAGTTCCATGTGATTCTCCTTTTCTGACGCGTTGCAGCCGGCGCCGGCTACTGGTGTCGCATCGCGGCCGCCAGCCACTCCCCCGGGTCGAGCAGGTGGCTGTGGTCGTCGAGGCCGAGGTCGATCTCGGCCCAGTCGATCCGTGCGGTGAAGGATCCGTGCGGCGTGGTGTATCCCTCGTAGGCGGGCATGCCGGTGTCCATGCCGACGTCGAGTCCTTCGTCGAAGGAGAAGTACATCGGGTGCGTGCGCTCGACCTCGGCGCTGCCGACGGCGTCGCCGTCGATGTACAGGGTCACCGTCCCACCCCTGCCGATCCCTCCTCCTGCGTAGGCGAACTCGGCGCGCACCTGATGCTCCCCCGCGCCGATGGTCCGATCGGACAGTGCCGTGGACCGCAGCAGCCCGCAGTAGTTGTAGTGGAAGCCCAGCTTGCCGTGCTCGGTGAAGAAGGACCAGCCTCCGGTGCGGCCGCCCTGCGCCAGGATCGCCCCGTCGACATCGCCGCCGTCGGGCACCCGCAGTTTCGCCGTCGCCGACCACGACCGGTTCTTGACGTTGATCGCCACGTTCTCGTTGAGACGCTTCATGCCTTCGTGGAGCCGGAGTCTCGTGCCGCTGACCAGGGTCGGGCGGCCCGCGAACTCCGGGTTCATGCGCTGTGCCGCCCGGTCGTCCAGGGGGATCACGTTGTAGCGCGCGGCCTCGATGAGGAACAGCTGCTGCAGTTCGGCGAGCTTCTCCGGATGGGTCGCGGCCAGGTCGTTCGCCTGGGTCCAGTCGGTGGTGGTGTCGTAGAGCTCCCAGACGTCGGCCGAGAAGTCCGGTGCGGCACCGACCACGTCCCACGGCGTCCTGTGCTTGGTCTGCGCGGTCCAGCCGTCGTGGTAGATGCCGCGGTTCCCCATGATCTCGAAGTACTGCGTGCGGTGGCGCTCCTCCGCGTCGGCGTCCGCGAAGGTGTACTCCATCGACACGCCGTGCATGGGCAGCTGGGTGACGCCGTTGACGGTGTGCGGCTGGGCCAGGCCGGCGAGCTCCAGGATCGTGGGCGCGATGTCGATCACGTGATGCCACTGCTCGCGGACCTCGCCCCGGGCCGCGATGCGGGTGGGCCAGTGCATGATGGTGCCGTTGCGGGTGCCCCCGTAGTGGCTGGCGACCTGCTTCGTCCACTGATACGGGGTGCACATGGCGTGCGCCCAGCCGACCGCGTAGTGGTTGTAGGCCTCCGGGCCGCCGATCTCGGCGAGGTGCTGCTGCCAGAACTCGAGCGTTTCGTACTCGGCGCCGCCGTTCGCCGCCGTGGAGAGCATGAACGCGCCCTCCAGTCCCCCTTCGGCCGAGGCGCCGTTGTCGCCGATGATGTAGATGACGAGGGTGTCGTCCAGGAGGCCCAGGTCGTCGATGGCGTCGACGACGCGGCCGGTGTGATGGTCGGCGTACTCGAGGAAGGCGGCGTAGACCTCCATCTGATGGGCCAGGATGGGCTTGCGCTCATCCGGGACGTCGTCCCACGCCGGGATGCCGGCGGAGCGTTCGGTGAGGACGGCGTCGGCGGGAACGACCCCCAGCTCCTTCTGCCGGGCGAAGGTCCGCTCGCGCAGCGCATCCCAGCCGTCGTCGAACTCGCCGGCGTGCCGTGCGATCCAGTCCTCCGGCACGTGATGCGGCGCGTGCGTCGCGCCGGGCGCGAAGTAGACGAAGAAGGGCTTGTCGGGCGTCAGCTCCTTCTGCTGGTTGATGTACTGGATGGTCTTGTCGGCCAGATCCGGCATCAGGTGGTAGCCGGGGTCGTCCGGAGGCTCGATGAGGGAGACGCCGTCGACCAGGGCGGGCGTCCACTGGTTGGTCTCGCCGCCGATGAACCCGTAGAACCGCTCGAAACCGCTGAACGCCGGCCAGTGGTCGAACGGCCCCGTCGGTCCGCTCTCCCACACGGGCACCTCGTGGCACTTGCCGAACTGCGCCGTGTTGTACCCGGCCTGGCGCAGGATCTCCGGCAGCGGGACGCAGCTGTTCGGTCGCGTCGACCGGTACCCGGGCGCGGGCGTCGCCGTCTCGGTGATCTGACCCATCCCCACCTGATGGTGGTTGCGGCCGCTGAGCAGCGCGGCCCGGGTCGGCGAGCAGATCGCCGTGGTGTGGAACCGGCTGTACCGGAGGCCGCCGGCCGCCAGCCGCTCCGCCGTCGGCATCGGCACCGGTCCCCCGAAGGCGCTGGACGCGCCGAACCCCACGTCGTCGAGCAGGATCAGGAGGACGTTGGGGGCCTTCTGCGGCGGGCGCTTCACCTCGATGGGCTCGCGCTTCACCCCCAGCTTCTTCTCATCCACCGTGACCGGGCCCACATAGGCCTGATCCGGCAACGGAAGCACAGCACCTGGCAACACCTCGGACATACCCACCCCTTACTCACGAGGACGACCCTGACCCCGATGGAGGACGGTCCCCCGCCGTTGTGCAGAGAGTTTCACAGTTCGTCCGGCAGCGAAAGAGTTGACAACGTCGCGGCACACCCTCCGTCCGGCGCCGCTGATCGACTAAGGTCGCAGCACGCGACACCCGCGTGCGCTGGAGGGGGCGTGGAGGTGCGGCAACGACGCTTGTTCTTCGTGACGATGGCCGGGTACCGGAGGGCCTGGCTCGCCCCAGACGTCGTGGCGGGGCTCACCGCGGGTGCGGTGGTGATCCCGCAGGCCATGGCGTATGCCACGATCGCCGATCTTCCCGTGCAGACGGGCCTGTACACGTGCATCGTGCCGATGGTCGTCTACTCCGCACTCGGCGGCTCACGCGCGATGAGCGTGTCCACCACCTCGACGATCGCGACACTGACGGCGACGACTCTCGTCGCGGCCGGGGTGGCGGCGGACTCGGACGACCCGATTCCGCGCCTGATCACCCTGTCGCTCCTGGTCGGTGTCATCCTGCTGGCCGCTCGGCTGCTCAGGCTCGGCAGCAATCGGGAGCTCCTTGCGACCGGTGCCGCGAACGCGGCGGGATCGTTCTTCCAGGTGCTGCCGGCGGCAGGCGGCTTCTCGCAGAGTGCTGTCAACCAGGCCGCCGGCGCCCGGACACAGGTCTCGTCCCTGGTGACAGCAGGACTCGCCGTCCTGGTGGCGCTGCTGCTGGCGCCGGTGCTGAGTCTGCTGCCGCAGGCGACGTTGGCGGCGCTGGTGTTCGTCGCCGTCGTCGGTCTGATCGATGTGCGGGCCATGGTCCGGTTCTGGCGGATCAGCAGGGCCGACTTCTGGGTCGCGGCGATCACCGCGGCGACCGGGCTGACGGCCGGCCTCCTCATCGCCGTCGCGGTCGGCGTCCTGGCGACCTTCGTCATCGTGCTGCGGGAGTTGAACCGGGTCAGGATCGACGTCGCCCCGCCCCGCCCCGGAATCACGTGCTGCCGATCCGGTTGCTGGGGCCGCTGTACACCGCCAACGTGCTCGCCTATGAGAACGCCATCCTCGCCGCCGTCGCCGACCGCCGCGACATCCGTGCCGTGGCCCTCGAGCTGACCAGGATGGTGGTCACCAGCACCACCGTGCTGGACACGCTCGCCGAGTTGGACCGGGAGCTCCGCGCCCGCGGGGTCGAGCTCCGCCTGGCAGCGGTCCCGGAAGCGGGCGCGGCGATGGCGCGCGGCGACTCCTGGTACACCGGGATGGAGGCGTCGCGCCGCAGCTACCCGACGCTCGACGCGGCGCTCGCCACCCCGCCTCGCCCGCCCGAGGCCGGCGCCGGCTGAGCGTCCGCCGCACAGCGGAAGCCGATGTGGGTCGTGGAGGAGTCCTCGTCCTCCGGCGACCGGGCAGCCGGGCGATACCGCAGGCAGTAGTCCGGCGAGCACAGATGCGAGCCGCCCTTGAGCACGCGACGGGCGGTCGCGTTCGCGGGCGCGTCCTGGCCGCCCAGGAGGTCGGGGCGGCCGCCGATGTCGACCGGGACGGCCGTGGGCGGCAGATGCCGGGGCGCGTACAGGTCGGTCGTCCACTCCCACACGTTGCCCGTGACGTCGAACAGGCCGTAGCCGTTGGCGGGGAACGTCTTCACCGGCGATGTGCCGGCGAAGCCCGCGGCGCCCTCGTTGCGGTACGGGAACGAACCGTGCCAGCGATTCACCATCACCTCGCCGGCCGGGCGCTCCTCGTCGCCCCAGGCGAAGCGCGCGCCCTCCAGGCCGCCGCGCGCCGCGTACTCGAACTCCGCCTCCGTCGGCAACCGGCGGCCCGCCCACGCGGCGTACGCGACGGCATCCGGGTAGGCGATCTGCACCACCGGGTGGAGCGGGAGCGCGTCGACCGCGTCCGGCCCGGACTCGGGTCCGAAGGGGAATCGCCAGTGGGCCCCGCGACCCCACCGCCACCACTGCCGCCAGTCGGACAGGTCGACTGGTCCGCTCGTCGGCGAGAACACCATCCCGCCCGGCACCAGATCCGCCGGGTCGGCTCCGGGGAAGTCCGACGCGTCCAGGGGGCGCTCGGCGACGGTGACGTACCCGGTGTCCTCGACGAATGCGGCGAACTGGGCGTTCGTCACCGGGTGCTCCTCCAGGCGGAAGGCCGCGACATCCCGTCGGTGGACGGGCGTCTCGTCCGCGTAGAACTCCGACGACCCCATCGAGAACGTGCCGGCCGGGATCGCCACCAGCGGCGTGAGCGCCGTCTTCATAGCGGCGAGCCTAGGCCCCGGGAGCAGCCGGGGCCTAGGCACGCGCCTCCCCGCTCCCCCAGACTGGGCAGATGCAGCGACCGCTGGCGGGTCTCATCTGGCGCAATGCCGGCGCGGAGGCCGTCGCGGGCGTGACGCTGCTGGCCATCGCGGTCCCGCTGAACATCGGGTACGCGCAGATCGCCGGGCTGCCGCCGACCGCTGGTCTGTACGCACTTGTACTCCCGGCGATCGTCTACGCGCTGATCGTCTCGTCGCGCCAGCTCGTGGCCTCGCCCGATGCCGCCGCGGCCGCGCTGGTCGCGTCCTCGATCGGCGGGCTGGCCGTCGCCGGCAGCGCCGACTACCTCACGCTCGCGTTCGCGCAGGCGATCATCTGCGGGGTCCTGTTCGCCGTCGCCGCGGTGCTCAAGCTCGGCTTCCTGGCCGACTTCCTTTCCAAGCCGATCCTGATCGGGTTCGTCGGCGGCCTCGCGCTGGACATCCTGGTCAGCCAGGTCGCGAAGATGCTCGGGGTACGGATCGACTCGGGCGCGGAGTTCACCGACAAGCTGGGCGCGCTCGTCGCCGGGCTCCCCGGCCTCAACGGCTGGTCGGTGCTCATCGCCGGCCTCTCCGTCGTCGTGCTCGTCGTCGGCAAGCGCGTCGCCCGCGCGGTGCCGTGGGCGCTGATCGTCCTCGTCGTGGCGACCGTCGTCGTCGTGGCGAGCGGGCTCGAGGCGCAGGGCGTCGCGGTGCTCGGACCCGTGGATGCGGGGCCGCCGACCCTGACCTGGCCGGTGCTCGACTGGGGTCGCTGGCTCGCGCTCATCCCCTCGGCGGTCGCGCTCACCCTGGTGACGATGGCCGAGGGGCTGCTCGTCGCCCGCAGCTACGGCGAGCGGCACCGGTACGGCACGCGTCCGAACCGCGACCTGCTGGCGTTCGGCGCGGCCAACGTCGCGGCCGGCGCGACCGGCGGGTTCGCCGTCGGCTCGTCGACCTCGCGCACGGCCGCGATGGACCAGGCGGGGTCGCGCACCCAGCTGCCGTCGCTCGTCGCGGCGGTCGGCACCCTCCTGCTGCTGGTGTTCGGCACCGGCCTGCTGGAGCACATCCCCTCCCCCGCGATCGGCGCCATCGTGGGCGTGGCGGTCGTCCCGCTGCTGGGCCTCCGCGAGTTCCGGGAGCTCTGGCGTCAGGACCGGTTCGAGTTCGCGATCGGTGCGACCTGCTTCGTCGTCACGCTGCTGATCGGCGCGATCCCGGGGATCTTCGTGGCCTTCGTCCTCGCGCTGATCAACCTCGCCAAGCGGGCGGCCTCCCCCGCGATCGACGTGCTCGCCGCGAACGGCGACCCGGATTCGTCGCTGCTCGACCCGGCGCCGCGCGGGACGACGACGGCTCCGGGGATCGTCATCATCCGCTTCGCCGCGCCGCTGTTCTTCGCGAACGGCACGACCTTCGCCGACGCGGTCAAGCGCGCGGTCACCACCGCCGACGGCGTCAGGAACGTCGTCCTCGACCTCGAGGCCGTGACCGACATCGACGTCACCGGCGCCGAGGCCTTCGCCGGCCTGAGGTCGTGGCTGCGGGACCGCGGAGTGGTGCTGTCGTTCAGCCGGCCGCGCAGCGAGCTCGTCGAGCGGATGCGCGAGCTCGGCGTGCTCGGCGACGAACGCCTCTACCCGACCAACCGGGCCGCGCTCGCGGACCTCGGCACACCCTCCGTCGGCTGACGGTCACGAGAAGGCAGGATCAGCATGGGACCCGTCATCGGAGACATCCTCCCGCTCGCGCTCGGCGTCGCCATCAGCCCCATTCCGATCATCGCGGCGATCCTGATGCTGCTGTCGCCCAAGGCGCGCGGGACCAGCCTGGGCTTCCTCCTCGGCTGGGTGCTCGGGATCGTCGTCGCCGTGGTCGTCTTCACCCTGCTCTCCACGGTCCTCCCCCACGGCACGGACGCCGACCAGTCGAAGCCGGTCGTGGGGACCGTGACGATCGCGCTCGGCGTGCTGCTGCTCGTCCTCGCCGTGCGGCAGTGGCGCTCCCGTCCCGCGGCGGGCACCGACCCGGCACTGCCGAAATGGATGGCCGCGATCGACACGATGACCGCCGTCCGTGCGCTCGTGCTCGGCTTCGTGCTCTCCGCCCTGAACCCGAAGAACCTGCTGATGGGCGTCGCCGCCGGCGTCGCGATCGGATCGGACGCGCAGGACGCGGGCCAGGCCGTGGTCGCCGGGATCGTCTACACGGTCATCGCCGCCTCGACCGTCGCCGTGCCCGTGATCGCCTACCTGGCGGCCTCCGCCCGGATGGCGCGTCCGCTGGAGGCGCTGCGCGCGTGGCTGGTGCACAACAACGCCACCATCATGGCGGTGCTGCTGCTGGTGATCGGCGTCGTGCTGATCGGGAAGGGGATCGGGCGGTTCTGAGGCGCGTGAGAGGCGCAGCAACGGCGCCGGAAGGGCGCCGGAGCCGACCGCCGCCGCGCCGCTCCGGTACGTGCGGGAGCGCACGCCGTCGCTGTGTGAGGATCGACTCTGTGATCACGATGATCTCGGCGCCGAGCAACCTCGGCCTGCGGCCACCGCGGCGCGGCAGCGTGCCGGGGGCCGCGAAGGCTCCCGAAGCACTGCGCGAGGCCGGCCTGTTCGATCGGCTCGCTGCGTCGGGGACGCGCGACGGCGGCGTGGTGCTCCCGGGTCGGTACGTGGACGACGACGAGACGCGCGCCCCGGGGCTGGTGCGGAATCAGTCGCAGCTGATCGACCACACGCGTCGGCTCGCTGACCGGATCGACCGCGTCTGGGGCGACGGCGGCACGCCCCTGGTCCTGGGCGGCGACTGCAGCATCCTCCTGGCGGCGGGCGTGGCGACGGCCCGGCGGGGCCGCGCGGGCGTGATCCATGTCGATGGGCACACGGACTTCCGTCATCCCGGCAACAGCAGCGCGTGCGCCAGCGTGGCGGGTGAGGACCTGGCGGCGGTCGTCGGGCTGCACCATCCGGCGCTCGCCGACATCGACGGCCTCTCCCCCTACGTCGAGCCGCGGCGGGCCGCCCACTTCGGGCACCGGGCGGACGACGAGCACGCGCCCGAGGCGCGCGACCTCCTCGGCTGCGTGCTCCCCGCCTCGGCGCTCGCGGACCGCGGCCTGCCGTGGGTGCGCGACGAGCTCCGGCGCGCCGCCGGAACGGGATACTGGCTGCAGGTCGACGTCGACGTCCTCGACCCGTCGATCATGCCGGCGGTCGACAGCCCGGATGCCGGCGGGATCGACGCGGACGCGCTCACGGAGCTGCTCGCCGCGCTGGCCCCGGAGGCGAACGGCGCGTCCGTGACCGTCTTCGACCCGGACCTCGACCCGGACGGGCGGTACGCCCGGCTGGTGCTGGAGGTCGTCAGGCGCGGGCTCGGGGAGCTGGGTGCGGGGTTGAGGGCTGATCACGGACAGCTCGGACAGTTCGGCCAGCCGGTCCCTTCGCGACGTGGGGCGGAATGGACGACTCGGCCGTGAGCGATCGTGAGCAGAACGATGGCGATGCCGTGCCGCCCGCCCCGGACGCCGCGCTGCGAGGCTATTACGCCTTCCCACCGCCATCGAAGCTTTGGATGTACTACGACGGAGAGACGTGGGTCGGCGAGCCACGGGAGCTCCCCTGGTGGAGGAAACCCGTGGAGTGGGCGTTCGGCCGTGCGACGCGAGGCTCGTTCGCGATCGTCGGAGCCGTGATCGCCATCGGGGTCGTGCTTCATTACGCATTCCTGCGGTGAACACGGCGCGGCACGACACCGGTCGCCCGACATCCGGTCCACCCGAGTGCAACACTTCGGCCCCGGCCGGCCAGGTACGGAGTGAACCGGGAGGGGAACATGGACGATCTCGAGCTCGACCGCCGGCTGGCGGCCGCAGATCCTGCGCGAGCGACGCCGTCATCGCTCGACGCCGTGGTGGACGACGTACTCCGGCGGCCGGCGCCGACGCGGCGGCGGACCGTGCGAACGGTCGCCGCGATCGGTTGCGGGGTCGTCCTGGTGGGCGGGGCCCTGGCGGCCTTCACGGACGTCGACACGTACCTGCTCTCGATCCCGCCTTTCGCGACGCTCGACGAGGGCACCGTCCGGACGGCGGACGGCCTCCCCTACGTCCCCGTCGGCGACACCGACCGCGGCGAGCAGTGCGCGATCTGGGTCGACTTCGGCGGCCTCACCGGCGCGCAGGCGGCCGCCGTCAACGACTACTGGTCGCACGCCGACCCGGCGTCGTTCGCGGCCGGCGTCGACGCGCGCATCGGCCACGCCGCCCCCGACGACGCCACCGAGGCGGATGCCAAGCGCGCCGAGCTGCTGGAGGAGTTCGGCCGGATCGTGCCCGGGCTCACCTGGGGCAGCGCTCCGCCCGGGCGGCCGTGGGGTGCCGGGGAGCCGCATCTGACGTCCTTCAGTACCGTCTGCTCCGATGATCTGAGCGCGACGCGGTGAACGATCCCCTCACGTCCGCTTCGCCGGCGCAGAGCAGCACTCGCGCGCGCGTGGAGACCGTCATCCGGCGGGAGGCGCCCGCGCTGCTCGCGTACTTCGAGCGCCGCGTCCCGTACACGGACGCCCCCGATCTGCTCAGCGAGTCGCTGCTGGTGGCCTGGCGGCGCGCCGCGTCCCTCCCGGCCGACGACGAGGCCGCCCGGATGTGGCTCTTCGGCGTGGCCCGTCGCGTCCTGTCCACCTACCGCCGCGGGAACCTCCGGCGGCAGGCTCTCGTCGACCGGTTGCGTGCGGAAGCCGCGTGCGCGCCGGGCCCGGAGGCGCCGCCGGACGAGGAGCTGACCGCGGCACTCGCAGCGCTCGCCCCTCTCGACGCGGAGATCATCCGGCTGGTGCACTGGGACGGCTTCACGCTCGCTGAGATCGCGGAGCACCTCGGCCGCCCCGCCGGCACCGTCCGCAGCCGCTACAGCCGGGCCCGCGCGGCTCTGCGCACGGCGCTCGCGTGAGCGGAGCCGTCGGGCGCGCCCCCGCGCCCGCTCAGGAGCCGGCACTCCCCCGCGCGGTGTTCGAGCCCATCGCGAGCACCGCGACGAACGTGACGATCGCCGCGACCCACCAGAGCCACTCCGGGACGGGGACGGACAGCAGGTTGGTCGACCAGATGTCGCAGTCGCCGCCGGAGGGGCAGACGCCGGCACGACCGAAGGGCGCGGTGAGGAGGGCGGCGACTCCCGCCGCGACCGTGGCCACGATGAGCCGGCGCAGGCGGGGATGACGGGCGTGATCCCGGTCGGGCTGGTGAACCACTCGCATCCCCTCGCGTCCTCGTCGAACCGAACCGCTGTCGCGGCACCTGCCTGAGATCGTAGGCGCTCCGGCTTCGGCTCCGCGCCCCTTGTCCCCCGCCACCCCCTCCCGCTAGCGTCACCTGAACGCGCGCCGTCGCACCGGCGACGGCGACGAGGGGCAGGAGGCGGCGGATGCTGCAGCAGGTGGCTGACGGCGTGCACGTGCACCAGAGCGCGTTCATCCGGAGCAACACGATCGTCGTGGAGGGCGCGGGCGGCGTGCTGCTCGTCGACCCCGGGATCACCGCCGACGAGCTGGCCGACCTCGCCCGCGACCTCCGCACCCGGGACTGGCCGGTCGTGGCGGCGTTCTCGACGTATCCCGACTGGGATCACGTGCTCTGGCACCCGGGGCTCGGCGGCGCTCCCCGTTACGGCACGGCCCTCGGCGCGGCGACCATCGCCGAGTTCCTGGCGCACGCCGACTGGCGCGACCAGCTGGTCCCGTTCCTGCCGCCCGAGTACGCCGACGACATTCCGCTGGAGGGACTGGGCGCGATCACGGGGCTTCCCGCCGGAACCGACCGCCTGCCGTAGGACGGGCCGGAGGTGCGGATCCTGGAGCACCGGGCGCACGCAGCAGGGCATGCGGCGCTGCTGCTGCCCGGCAGCCGGGTGCTGGTCGCGGGCGACATGCTGTCCGACCTCCTGATGCCGTTCCTCGACCTCGACGCCGTGGACCCGCTGGCCGACTACGCCGCCGCGCTCGACCTGTTCGAGACCGTGGCGGACGAGGTGGCGGTCGTCATCCCCGGGCACGGATCGGTCGGCGACGCCGGCGACCTGCGGACGCGCCTCGACCTCGACCGCGCCTACGTGCGGGCGCTCGCCGCCGGGCGGCCGCCCGACGACCCGCGGGTCGGGCCGGAGGCCCCGCTCGACTGGCTGCCGCAGGTCGACGAGTGGCAGCGCTGTCTCTTATACACATCT
>NZ_JBPGXM010000085.1:0-17438 GCF_056755495.1 Leifsonia sp. KNZ12-8B | reverse complement strand
CCCCCCCCCCCCCCCCCCCCCCCCCCCCCCCCCCCCCCCCCCCCCCCCCCCCCCCCCCAACCCCCCCCCCCCCCCCCCCCCCCCCTCCTAATCTCCCGGCCCCGCCCCCCGCCCCCGCGCGACAGGTTCAGGCGAAGATGTGGGGCCAGAGGGAGGCCGCGAGCGGGTAGCCGACGAACGACACGATGTCGATCAGCACGTGCGCGACCACCAGCGGCATCACCCGCCCCCAGCGCGTGTAGCACCAGCCGAACACGACGCCCATGACCGCGTTGCCGATGAACGGCCCGAACCCTTGGTACAGGTGGTAGCTCCCGCGCAGGACGGCAGCGCCGAGGATGATCGGCCACGTCCCCCAGCCGAGCTGGCGCAGCCGGGTGAAGAGGTACCCGACGACGATGACCTCCTCCTGCAGCCCGGCGCGCAGGGCGACCAGGACGAGGACCGGAACCGTCCACCAGTGCGGGTCGAGCGTCGACGCCTGCACGGTGACCGTGATCCCGAGCAGCCGCGTCGCCGCGAAGAAGAGGATGCCGGGCACACCGATGACGGCGACCAGCAGCAGCGCGCGCCCCGCGTCCCTCCCCGGCTCCCGGAGGTCGAGCCCGATGCGGCGGAATCCACTGCGCGCCGGCTCCCAGAGCAGGTACACGACGAGCGCGACCGCGAACAGCGGGAACAGCGCCCCGATGACCTGGTAGACGAAGTCGAAGACCTCGCGGTCCGACTGCGCCGGGTTGATGCTGGTCGTCTGATCCGCCAGCGCCTTCCCGCTGGTGCTGTCCTCGATGATCTGGACGATGGAGTACACCGCGGACCGCCCGAGCGAGAGCCCGAGGACGATGGCGACCTCCCACCACAGCCGGGTCCGGCGGTGCGAGGCCACGGGCGTCTCGGCCGCCCAGGTCAGCGCGCTGCTCATATGTGCATCCTGCCAGCCCGCTGCGCCGTCGCGCTCCGGCGCCGATGCTGCACAGCGTTGCACGTCATCACGCGTGAATGATGAATCCGTTGCGTTCAGCGGAGGTTTTGAGGCGTGAATCAAGCCACCGCGCACGATTCCCGCGACTGAGTTACCGCTGTGTAACGTTTTCCGGCCTTGTTTTGCATTCATTCACAGAGGTACCTAGGGTCATTCTTATCCCGCGCGGCGCAGGGGCTCTCGCACGCCTGTGCTGTCGCACACTTCGCACAGGAGGAACATTGCACATCAAGGGAAGAAGGGCCAGGTACGCGGTCAGCGCCGTCGCCCTCGCCGGCGCCACAGCGCTCGCCCTGTCGGCCTGCACCACGTCCGGCAGCACCGGCGGCTCCACGGCTGCCAAGGGCGGCACCGTGACGGTCGCGGTCGTCAACGACCTCACCTCGCTGAACTCGCAGACCCCCCAGGGCAACCTGGACACCAACGGTCAGGTCGGCTACCTGGACGGCTCGTACGGCTCGGGCTTCCAGTACATCGACGACAACTACAAGATCGTGCACGACGACAGCTACGGCACGTTCGAGAAGACCTCGGACGACCCGCTCACCGTCAAGTACACCCTTCCCAAGGACGCGAAGTGGTCCGACGGCGAGCCGGTCACCGCCGATGACATGGTTCTCGGCTGGGCGATGCAGTCCGGCTACTACGACTCCGCCACCCTCGACGAGGCCAGCGGCGAAGTGAAGTCGGGCACCCAGTACTTCACCCCGGCCGCCGGCACCGCCGGCATCGACCAGACGGAGTACCCCGAGGTCAGCGACGACAACCGCACGATCACCCTGAAGTACGCCAAGCCCTTCGTGGACTGGGAGCTCTTCAACCCGATCGCGCAGCCGGCGCACATCGTGGCCAAGAAGGCGGGCCTCTCGTCGGCCGCCGACCTGACCAAGCTGCTGAAGGGGCTGCCGAAGGGCGACCCGTCGAACCCGCAACCGGCCGACCCGACCCTGAAGAAGGCTGCCGACTTCGTCAACACCGGTTACGACATCACCGCGTTCCCGACCGACAAGGACCTCCTCGTCGCGTCCGGCCCGTTCGTCGTCTCCGGCTGGACCCCCGGTCAGTCGATCACCATGGTGAAGAACAAGTACTACTGGGGCAAGAACAAGGGCAACGTCGACAAGATCGTCTTCCGCATCATCCCCGACGCCAACGCCCAGGTCACCGCTCTCCAGAACGGCGAGGTCGACATCATCAACCCGCAGGCGTCCGCGGACACCCTGACGGCGCTGAAGAACACGAGCGCGAAGGTGCTCACCGGCGACCAGGTCTCGTACGACCACCTCGACCTGAACTTCGGCTCGCCGGTGTTCCAGGACGCGAAGGTCCGTGAGGCGTTCCTCAAGACGATCCCGCGTCAGCAGATCCTCGACTCGATCGTCACCCCGGTGAACCCGAAGGCCAAGGTCCTCGACTCGCAGATCTGGCTCCCCAGCCAGGACGACTATGCGGACGCGGTCAAGGAGAACGGCTCCGACGCCTACAGCAAGGTCGACATCGACGGCGCCAAGGAGCTCCTCGCCGGTGCCACCCCGACCGTGCGCATCCTCTACAACACGAACAACCCGAACCGTGTCGACGAGTTCCAGGCCATCCAGGCCTCGGCCAGCAAGGCCGGCTTCAAGATCGTCGACGCCGGCTCGCCGGACTGGAGCACGCTCCTCCCGGGCGGTGACTACGACGCGTCGCTCTTCGGCTGGATCAGCCCGGGTGCCGGCACCTCGCAGATCCCGCAGCTGTTCACCACCGGTGGCGGCGGCAACTACAACCGCTACAACAACATGAACGACGTCGCGGTGCAGACCCAGACGACCCTCGACAAGGACGAGCTCAACAAGCTCCTCCTGCAGATCGACACGGCCACCTTCAAGGACGGCTACGGCCTGCCGCTGTTCCAGCTGCCGGGTGTCTTCGGTGTCAACGCTCGCGTCGACGGCGTGAAGTACATGGGCAACCAGACGGGCCCGTTCTGGAACTTCTGGGAGTGGTCGGTCAAGTCCGGCTCCTCGAAGTAACAGCTCCGTAGGAGAGAGTGCCCGGGCGAACCCCGGGCACTCTCGCTGCGGCGGGGCGCCGGTTCTCAGCCGGCGCCCCGTATCATGTAGTCGGTGGACGCGATCCGTCCGCCCCTTAGTGAACGCGCCTGGCGGCATCCCCCGCCGCATCCCGTGAGGCGCGTCCTGTCAGTGAAGGTTCTGAACCTATGGCGAGTTTCATCCTGAGACGCCTCCTCGTCTCGGTACTCATCATCATCGCCGCCTCGTTCCTGATGTACATGCTGGTCGCGTACAGCGCCGACCCGCTCCAGGACCTGCGGTCGAGCAATTCCCCCAACAAGACCCAGCTCATCGCCGCGCGCGTGCAGCTGCTCCAGCTGGACGTCGTCCCGCCGCTGCGCTGGCTGCTCTGGCTCGGCGGCGTGGCCAAGTGCCTCATCCCGTTCGCCAACCAGTGCGACCTCGGGTCGACCATCTCGAACGCGAAGGTGGTCGAGATCCTCCCGCAGGCTCTCACCTCCACCATCCAGCTCGTCACCGTCGCCCTGATCCTCGCGATCCTGCTCGGCGTGACGGTCGGCATCGTCACGGCCCTCCGTCAGTACAGCGGACTCGACAACGTCGTCACGTTCCTCAGCTTCTTCCTGTACTCGCTGCCGGCCTTCCTCGTCGCGGTGCTCCTCAAGGAGTTCATCGCGATCGGCTTCAACAACTTCCTGGCGCACCCGATCATCCCGTGGTGGGTGGCGGTGCTGATCGGCGTGGTCGCCGGCCTCATCTGGCAGTCGCTGATCGGCGGCGACATGCGCCGCCGGTCGATCACGTTCGGCGTCTCGGCCGTCGCGACCGCCGGCGTGCTGCTGCTGATGTCGGTGACGGACTGGTTCCTGCACCCGGGTCTCGGCCCGGTGGTGATGGTCCTCCTCATCGCCGCGGCGGTGCTCGGGACGACCGCCCTGATCTCCGGCCTGCAGAACCGCCGGGCACTGATCACGGCCGTCATCAACGGCGCCATCGCCCTGGTGTGCTACTTCGCCCTCCAGCCGCTGTTCGCGGTGTCGACCGTCGCGACGATCGTGATCCTCGCCATCGTCGCCATCATCGTGAGCCTCGCGGTCGGCTTCTTCGTGGGCGGCTACGACCGCGGGCAGAACATGCGGGTCGGCGTGATCGTGACCATCGTGTCCGGCTTCTTCATCATCCTCGACCGCTACATGCAGGCGTGGCCGACGTACTTCGACGACACGAACGGCCGCCCGATCGCGACCGTCGGCTCGTCGACGCCCGGCCTCGAGGGCGACATGTGGGTCACCGGACTCGACACGTTCACGCACCTCGCGCTGCCCACCATCGCGCTGCTGCTGATCTCGTTCGCGTCGTACACCCGCTACTCCCGCGCCGGGATGCTGGAGGTCCTCAACCAGGACTTCATCCGCACCGCGCGCGCCAAGGGCCTGCCGGAGCGCACCGTCATCGTGCGGCACGCGTTCCGCAACATGCTCATCCCCATCACCACTCTGGTCGCCTTCGACGTGGGCGCCCTCCTCGGTGGCGCGATCATCACCGAGAAGGTGTTCGCGATCCCCGGCATGGGCTCCCTGTTCAACGCCGGGCTCTCCCGCGGCGACCTGAACCCCGTGATGGCGTACTTCCTGGTGATCGCGGCGATGGCGATCCTGTTCAACTTCCTCGCCGACCTCGCCTACGCCGCACTCGACCCGAGAGTGAGGGTCCGCTGATGGCCACGACCGAACCCCGTATCGCCGACGAGCTCGAGGCCCCGACCGCACCGCCGGTCAGCCAGGGCAAGCTCATCTGGAAGCGGTTCCTGTCCAACAAGCTGGCCGTCGCCAGCGCGATCCTGTTCATCCTGATCGTGCTGTTCTCGATCTCGGCGATCGGCATCGGCCCGATCCCCGGCTGGTGGAAGTACGGCTTCAAGGAGCTCAACGACCAGGCCGCCCGTGGCGCCCCCAGCTGGGACCACCCGTTCGGCCAGGACCGCATCGGCAAGGACTACTTCGCGCTGACCATGCGCGGCATCCAGAACTCCGTGCTAGTGATGGTCGTCCTCGGCCTCATCGCGAGCGTCGTCGGCGTCGTCGTCGGCGCCATCGCGGGTTACTTCCGCGGCGTGGTGGACGCGATCCTGATGCGCATCACCGACGTGTTCATCGTCATCCCGGCCCTCGTGATCGGCTCGGTCGTCGGGCACATGTACGGCGGCCTCGGCGCGTTCTTCCTGGCGCTCATGCTGGGCTTCTTCTCGTGGATGGGCATCGCGCGTCTCGTGCGCGGCGAGTTCCTGTCGCTGCGCGAGCGGGAGTTCGTGGAGGCGGCGCGCGTCGCCGGCGCCTCCGACATGCGCATCATCTTCAAGCACGTGCTGCCGAACGCCATCGGCGTCGTGATCGTCGCCTCGACGCTGATCATGGCCTCGGCCATCCTGCTCGAGACCGCGCTGTCGTTCCTCGGCTACGGCATCCGGCCGCCGGACGTCTCGCTCGGCCTGCTCATCAGCCAGAACCAGTCGGCGTTCCAGACCCGGCCGTGGCTGTTCTGGTGGCCAGGCGCGTTCATCGTGACGCTCGCGCTGCTCGTCAACTTCGTCGGAGACGGCCTGCGCGACGCCTTCGACCCCCGCCACCGCCGGTTCAACCTGCGCCGCATGCGCGAGCAGGAGCCGGAGGAGGGCGAGGGCGACGACGGCGGCCCGCGCACCGGGGCGGCCCTCGCGGAGGACGTGCTGTGACCTCCCCGTCCGCCGTGCTGCTCCCGGCCTCCCGGGTCCGCCCGGGCTCAGGCCAGGAGCAGGGCGGCGACCGTGCCGGCCGCCAGCACCACCAGCGCGGCCAGCGTCGCGCCGTGCCAGCGCACGGTCACCGGCGTCTGGTCGGCGCGGCCGGCCTCGATCGCGCCGGCGTTCTGCAGGGCCGTCCAGCGGCGGCGGATGACCTCCGCGGCGGCGCCGGACTCGGTGCCCAGCAGGTCGCCGGGGCGGCGCACGGTGTCCTGCACGCTCGGCCGGCCGACCCTGCCCTTGGTCTCGCTGCGGGTCGCCCGCAGCGTGCGGGCCGTGCCGGGCGCGGGAGCCGACCACACCGGGTACTTGGCGCCGGGCACGTAGAGCGTCAGCGCGTACTTGGTGTCGACGTGGATGAGCGCCTCCCACGGGATGCGGATGGTCCGCGACACGTTCACCACCGTGATGGCCTCATCGCCGACCACCAGGAGCGGACGCCACAGCGTCGCCCAGGCCAGGAAGGCGAACAGGGCCACCGGCACGAGGTAGAGCAGGCGGGCGTCGTGGACGCTCAGCGCGAGGCCGACGGCCAGCGCGGCGCACGCCGCCCAGATCAGGATCGCAAGCACCCGGTTGAACCGGGACACGAAGACGTCGCCATCGGCGGAGGGGTCGAGGGGCATGGCTCCATGCTCTCACCCCGGCCACGAGCCGCCCGGCCGATGCGCGCCCGCGAAAGGAACCACGAATCATGACCGCCACCGCTCCCGGTCAGGCCGGCGTCGTCACCGACGCCCCCGTGCTGGAGGTCACCGACCTCTCCGTCGACTTCGGTGTCGACGGCGTCTGGGTGCCCGCCGCCAAGAAGCTCAACTACTCGATCAAGGCGGGCGAGGTGCTCGCCATCGTCGGCGAGTCCGGCTCGGGCAAGAGCGCGAGCTCGATGGCGATCCTCGACCTCCTGCCCACGAACTCCCGCGTCCGCGGCTCGATCAAGCTGGAGGGGCGCGAGCTCACCGGTCTCACGCAGCCGCAGATGCGCCGCGTGCGCGGTGCGCAGGTCGCGGTGATCTTCCAGGAGCCGATGACCGCGCTGAACCCCGTGTACACGGTCGGGTTCCAGATCGTCGAGACGCTGCGCATCCACTTCGGGATGTCGCCGCACGAGGCGAAGGAGCGCGCGCTGGAGCTGCTCGAGATGGTCGAGCTGCCCGACCCGGTGAAGGCGTACAACTCGTACCCGCACCAGCTCTCGGGCGGTCAGCGGCAGCGCGCGATGATCGCGCAGTCCATCTCGTGCGACCCGAAGCTCCTGATCGCCGACGAGCCGACGACCGCGCTCGACGTGACGGTGCAGGCCGAGATCCTGGAGCTGCTGCGCAGCCTCCGCGACCGGCTCGACAGCGCCATCCTGCTGATCACCCACGACATGGGCGTCGTCGCCGACCTGGCCGACAACATCGTCGTGATGCGCAAGGGCGACATCGTGGAGTCCGGCACCGTCGCCGATGTCTTCACGGCGCCGCAGCACCCGTACACGATCGCCCTGCTCGACGCCGTGCCGCACCTCGGCCAGCGCGAGGACGAGGAGATCGACACCACCGCCGCGCTCGCGCTCGGGACGGACGTCGCCGACGCCGAGCTCGCCGAGCGCATCCGCGTGAACGAGCGCCTCGCCCAGGCGGAGCACGAGAAGGCCGAGATGGACCGCCGCCCGGTCGTCGTCGACTTCGAGAAGGTGGCGATCGAGTACCCGAAGCACGGCCGCGTGCCGGCGTTCCGCGCTGCGAGCGACATCGACCTGAAGATCCACGAGGGCGAGGTCGTCGGCCTGGTGGGCGAGTCGGGCTCCGGCAAGACCACGCTGGGCCGCGCCGCGATCGGCCTGCTGCCGATCCACTCCGGCAAGCTCGTCGTCGCGGGGCAGGACATCTCGCACGCGAACCGCGACGAGATCCGCAAGCTGCACCGCAACGTCGGCATCGTCTTCCAGGACCCGTCGTCGTCGCTGAACCCGCGCCTGCAGATCGCCGACTCCATCGGCGAGCCGCTGCGCCTGGCCAAGAAGCTGAAGGGCGCGGAGCTCGCGAAGGAGGTGGACCGCCTCCTCGACAGCGTCGAGCTGCCGCGCGCCTACCGCAGCCGGTTCCCGCACGAGCTCTCCGGCGGCCAGAAGCAGCGCGTCGGCATCGCCAGGGCTCTGTCGCTGCAGCCGCAGGTGCTCATCGCCGACGAGCCGACCTCCGCCCTCGACGTGTCGGTGCAGGCGCGTGTGCTGGAGCTCATGCAGCAGCTGCAGCGGGAGATGAACTTCGCCTGCCTGTTCATCACGCACGACCTCGCGGTCATCGATGTGCTGGCAGACCGCATCGCGGTGATGCACCACGGCCACCTGGTCGAGGTCGGCACCCGTGACGAGATCCTCCGCTACCCGAAGGAGGCGTACACGCAGCGCCTCCTCGCCGCCGTCCCGCTGCCGGACCCCGAGCAGCAGCACGCCCGCCGCGAGCTGCGCCTCCAGCTGCTGGCGGCCGGATCGGACGAGGTCGTGCCCGTCAACGAGGGGCTGCCGCAGGAGCCGGAGCCGCCGGTCGCCCAGGGTCTCTGAGGCTCCCGGCGGGAGGTCGGGGAACGTGCTATAGAATGGGACGTTCCCCTTTTTCCTGACGAGAGTCGAGTCCTCACGCATGTCCGAAAACGCCGTCGCCCACCGGGACGACCTGCGCAACGTCGCGATCGTCGCGCACGTCGACCACGGCAAGACCACGCTGGTCGACGCCATGCTCAAGCAGACCAACTCCTTCGACGCGCACGCGCACGTCGAAGAGCGGGCGATGGACTCGAACGAGCTGGAGCGTGAGAAGGGCATCACGATCCTCGCCAAGAACACGGCGATCTCGTACAACGGCAAGCACGCCGCGAACGGCCCCATCACGATCAACGTGATCGACACCCCCGGCCACGCCGACTTCGGCGGCGAGGTCGAGCGCGGCCTGTCCATGGTCGACGGCGTCGTGCTGCTGGTCGACGCGAGCGAGGGCCCGCTGCCGCAGACCCGCTTCGTGCTGCGCAAGGCGCTGGAGGCGAAGCTCCCGGTCATCCTGGCCGTCAACAAGACCGACCGCGCCGACGCGCGCATCGAGGAGGTCGTGGGCGAGAGCCAGGACCTGCTCCTCGGTCTCGCCAGCGACCTCGCCGACGACGTGCCCGACCTCGACCTCGACGCCATCCTCGACGTGCCGGTCGTCTACGCCTCCGGCCGCGCCGGCGCCGCCAGCCGCAACCGGCCGGCGAACGGCGAGCTGCCGGACAACGACGACCTCGAGCCGCTGTTCGAGGCCATCCTCGAGCACATCCCGGCCCCGTCGTACGACCCGGAGGCGCCGCTGCAGGCGCACGTCACCAACCTCGACGCGTCGCCGTTCCTCGGCCGCCTCGCGCTGCTCCGCATCTTCAACGGCACGCTCAAGAAGGGCCAGACCGTGGCCTGGGTCCGCCACGACGGCGACGTGCACAACGTGCGCGTGACCGAGCTGCTCATGACGAAGGCGCTCGACCGCTACCCGGCCGAGTCCGCCGGCCCCGGCGACATCGTCGCCGTCGCCGGCTTCGCCGACATCATGATCGGCGACACGCTGGCCGACCCGGAGGACGTGCGTCCGCTGCCCGCGATCCACGTGGACGAGCCGGCCATCTCCATGACCATCGGCACCAACACCTCCCCGCTGGTCGGCAAGGTGAAGGGCCACAAGCTCACCGCGCGCATGGTGAAGGACCGGCTCGACCGCGAGCTCATCGGCAACGTGTCGCTGCGCGTGCTCGACATCGGCCGTCCCGACGCGTGGGAGGTGCAGGGCCGCGGCGAGCTGGCGCTGGCCATCCTCGTCGAGCAGATGCGCCGCGAGGGCTACGAGCTGACGGTCGGCAAGCCCCAGGTGGTCACCAAGAAGGTCGACGGCAAGACCTACGAGCCGTACGAGCACCTGACCATCGACGCCCCGGAGGAGTACCTCGGCGCCATCACGCAGCTCCTCGCGGCACGCAAGGGCCGCATGGAGAACATGGCGAACCACGGCACCGGCTGGGTCCGCATGGAGTTCATCGTCCCGTCCCGCGGCCTGATCGGCTTCCGCACCGAGTTCCTCACCACGACCCGCGGCACCGGCATCGCCAACGCGATCTCGCACGGCTACGACGAGTGGGCCGGCGCGATCGTCACCCGCAGCAACGGCTCCATCGTGGCCGACCGCGCGGGCGTCGTGACGCCGTTCGCGATCATCGCCCTGCAGGAGCGGATGACCTTCTTCGTGAACCCCACCGAGGAGGTCTACGAGGGCATGGTGATCGGCGAGAACTCGCGCGCCGACGACATGGACGTGAACATCACCAAGGAGAAGAAGCTCACCAACATGCGCTCCTCCACGGCCGACACGTTCGAGTCGATGACCCCGTCGCGCCAGCTGACGCTCGAGGAGTGCCTGGAGTTCGCCCGCGAGGACGAGTGCGTCGAGGTCACCCCCGAGGCCGTCCGCATCCGCAAGGTCGAGCTCGACGCCACCGCCCGCGGCCGCGCCGCCGCGCGCCTCAAGCGCCAGGACGCGTAACCGCCGGCCCCCAGCCGGCCGGCCGCCGGCCGCCGAGCACAGGAAAAATGCCCCGAATCAGCGCGATTCGGGGCATTTTTCCTGTGCTCGGCGGCTAGCGGGCCGGGTCAGGTGAAGAGGCCGGCTCCGATGTAGGAGCCGTCGCGGGCTCCGGGCGGCACGGCGAAGACGGCAGAGCCCACGTGGCGCAGGTACTCGTTCATGAGGTCGCTCTTGGCGAGACGGGTCTGGATCGGGATGAACTGCGTGCGCGGGTCGCGCTGGAAGGCGATGAAGAACAGGCCGGCGTTCAGCCTCCCGAGCTCGTCGTTGCCGTCCACGAAGTTGTAGCCGCGCCGGAGGAGCTGCGCGCCGTCGTTGCTGGAGGGGTGCGCGAGCCGGACGTGCGAGTCCGGGTCGATCGCGGTCCCGCCGCCCTTCGCGAGCGCGAGGAAGTTCGGCTCGGTGAACTCGGTCCCTCCCGACAGCGGCGCTCCCTCGCCCTTGTCGCGGCCGACGATGCGCTCCTGCTCGCCGAGCTGCTGCCGGTCCCAGGTCTCGATGACCATCCGGATCTTGCGGGCGACCAGGTACGAGCCTCCGGCCATCCAGCCGGCGCCGTCCTTCGCCGCTGCCCACACCTGGTCCTCGACGACGGCGGTGTCCTCGGACTTGATGTTCGCGGTGCCGTCTTTGAAGCCGAACAGGTTGCGCGGCGTCGTCTGGCTGCGCGAGGTGGAGGAGGTGCGCCCGAACCCGAGCTGCGACCAGCGGATCGCCGCCCGCCCGAACGCGATGCGCGACAGGTTGCGGATGGCGTGCACCGCGACCTGCGGGTCCTCGCTGCACGCCTGCACGCACAGGTCGCCGCCGGTGAGCTGCTCGATCAGGGCGTCGCCGGGGAAGTGGGGGAGGTCGACGAGCGCCGCCGGGCGCTGCGACGCGATCCCGAAGCGGTCCCGCCCGTCCGCGGACCGGAACAGGGTCGGGCCGAAGCCGAACGTGAGCGTCAGGCCGCCGGGCGGCAGGTCGAGCGCCTCGCCGGTGTCGTCCGGCGGTACGTCGACCGGGCCGGACGCCGGCCCGTATCTCCCGGCGGGCTTCCCCTGCGTCATGCGGGCGGCCGCGACGGTCCAGTCGCGCAGCAGCTCGATCAGCCCGGCGCGGTCGAGGTCGGCGGCCACGTCGAAGGCGGCGAAGTGGAGGCGGTCCTGCGCCGGCGTCGTGATGCCGGCCTGGTGCTCGCCGTAGAACGGGTACACGGCCGTGGGGGGGGGGGGGGGGCCCGGCCCCCCGCCGGGGGCCGCCGGGCCCGGCCCCCCCCCCCCGCCCCCCCCCCCCCCGCCCGTCCGCCGCGGGCGCCGCCGGGGGCCCGGGCGCGCCGGAGCCGCCCGCGCGGGGACCGCCCGGCGCCCCGGGTGTCGTCGCACCCCGGGCGCTCGGCCGGACGCTCTGCTGTCACGGCGTCTACTTCACGAGGACGGCCGTGACCTGGCTGAGCGGCTCGCTCACGGCGTTGACCTCGTCGGACAGCTGCTTCACCTGGTCGGTGGTGAGCTCGGTGTAGCTCACGTAGCCGTCGCCGCTCTTGTACTGGGCGAGGAGCTTGTCGATTCCGGCGAACTCGGTGTCGAGCTTCTTCACGAGGGCCGCGCCGTCGGCGTCCTTGGCCTTCAGGAGGTCGCGCACCGTCCCGTACGCGACCTCGGCGCCCTCGACGTTGGCGACGAAGTCGGAGAGGTCGGTGTGCGAGAAGATCTCCTCCTCGCCCGAGATCTTGCTGGCGGAGACCTCCTCCATCAGACCGCTGGCGCCGTTGGAGATCTGATCGAGCGTGAGCGTGAAGTCCTTCGCGTACACGAGGTCGTACAGCTTCTGCGTGTCGGCGACGAGCTTGTCCGCCAGCTGCGCGCGTGTGGCGGGGTCGGAGGGGGTGTAGCCCGCCGGCGCCCACAGGTCCTTCTCGATGTGGTGCCAGCCGGTCCAGTCCTGGCCCTGCTCGAGGTCGGCCTCGCGCAGGTCGAGCGCCGGGTCGATGTCGCCGAACTGCTCGGCGGTGGGCTCGATGCGCTCGTAGAAGGCGCGGGCGGAGGCGTACTGCGCACGGGCCGCGTCGTCGTTCCCGGCGGCGTAGGCGGCGGCGAAGTCCTTGGTCGCCGTCAACAGGCTGCCGGTCTGGTCCTTCACGTACGACGTGTAGTTGGTGACCGCCTGGGCGACCTGCTTGGTCTCGCTGGCCGACTGCGCCGTGCCGGAGCCCTTCGTCACGGTGAAGGCCGCGAGCGAGGACGGGCTGCCGACCATGCCCTTCTTGCAGGCGGTGAAGTACGAGCCCTCGGAGAGCTGGACCACGTAGTTGACCGTGGTGCCGGGGCCGATGTTCTCCTTCTCGCCGGCGATGCGCAGCTTGTCCTCGGCGAGCACCTCGAACTCGTTGACGTCGGAGCCCGCGTTCGTCACCTGGAACCTGACCGCCCCGGCCGGCGCAGTCGCGGTGTCGACCGTGCAGGTGGAGTCGTTCAGCGTCACGGCGATGGCCTCGGCCTTCGCGTCGGCGGGCGTGTTCGGGACGCAGCCGGTCAGCGCGGCGGCCAGGGCGGCGGCGCCGGCGATCGTGCCGGCGACCGCGCCGAGCGGGCGGAGTCGGGTCATGGGCGGGCTCTCTCTCGGAAGGGTGCAGGTGGCGTGCAGGGTGGCTGCGGGGGAGCGGCGGTGCTGTTCCCGCCGGTGGCTCAGGAGGCGGTGCTCGTCGCGGCGCGGACCGGTTCGGCCGCCGTGGGCTGCGCGTTCGCCGGGGCGGCCGGTCGCTTGGCCGCCAGGTGCTGGCGGACGTAGAGGGCGCCCACGATCGCGATGTAGCCGATCCACACGCCGACCTGCAGCGCGGTCGGCGACGGGTTGAAGTTGAGGATGCCCGCGAGCAGCGTGCCGTACCAGCTCGACGCCGGGATGATGCCGCTGATGTCGTAAGCGTGCACGTTCGCGCCCGGGATGACGCCGGCCTCCTGGAGGTCGCCGACGCCGTAGGCGAGGACGCCGCCCGCGACGACGATGAGGAAGGCGCCGGTCCAGGCGAAGAACGCCCCGAGGTTCACCTTCACCATCCCGCGGTAGAGCAGGAATCCGAGCACCGCGGCGCTGGCCAGCCCGAGGAGGGCGCCCGCGAACGGCTCCCAGCCGCCGCCGACGCTGGCGACGGTGGCCCAGACGAACAGGGCGGTCTCGATTCCCTCGCGGCCGACGCTCAGCATGGCGAGCAGGACGACGCCCCAGCCCGCGCCGACGAGCACCGCGTCGAGGCGGTTGTGGAGGGTCGACTTCAGCGTCCTGGCGGTCCGGCCCATCCAGAACACCATCCAGGTGACGAAGCCCACCGCGACCAGCGACAGCGTGCCGCCGACGATCTCCTGCGCCTCGAAGCTGAGGCCGTACGGGCCCCAGGTGAGCGCCGCACCGATGCCGAGCGGGACGACGAGGGCGATGCCGACGCCGATCCAGAGCTTCGAGAGCACGTCGCGGCGGCCGACCTTCACGACGTACGCGATGAGGATCGTGACGATCAGCGCCATTTCGAGGCCTTCGCGGAGGCCGATGAGGTAGTTCGCGAGCACGGTGACCTTGCTGGGGTTTGCGGGCGGGGTGGTTCGGTAAGGCTAACCTTACCGGCGTCGAGCTTAGATCAGCCCCGTGAACCTGTCCAGATAGGATGCGAGAATGCTCAGCCGGATCCTGAACGGAGCGCTCCTCGTCCTCGCGGGGGCCGTGATCGGCGGCATCGGCACCGTGGCGCACCAGATCACGGTGGAGTGGGGCATCTCCATCCCGATCGGCCTCATCGGCTCGCTGCTGGCCTACAGCGCGCTCCTCGTCGGGCTGCGGCTGCTCGGCCGCAGCCGCGTCCCCGCCCTGCTCGCCGCGGTCGGCGCGATCGGCGTCATCCTGCTCTTCACGCAGCAGAGCGCGGGAGGCTCGGTGCTCATCCCGAACGACCTCCGCGGCCAGGTCTGGCTGGTGGCGCCCATCCTGATCGCCGCGGTCGTCGTCGCCTGGCCGGACGTGCGAGGGCGTCGGCAGGCGGCCGTTTCGGAATAAGCTAGGAGAGAGCCTCACCGCTCGCCACTCTCCCGAAGGGAACAGAACCACCGTGACCTATGTCATCGCCCTCCCGTGCGTCGATGTGAAGGACCGGGCCTGCATCGACGAATGCCCGGTCGACTGCATCTACGAGGGCGAACGGTCGCTGTACATCCACCCCGACGAGTGCGTCGACTGCGGCGCCTGCGAGCCGGTGTGCCCGGTCGAGGCGATCTACTACGAGGACGACCTGCCCGAGGAGTGGGCGGACTACTACAAGGCCAACGTCGAGTTCTTCGACGACATCGGCTCGCCCGGCGGGGCCGCGAAGGTCGGCGTGATCGCCAAGGACCACCCGCTCGTCGCCGCGCTGCCGCCGCAGGCGCACTGACGTGGCGCTGAAGGAGCTCCCGGACTACCCCTGGGATCTCATGGCGCCGTACGCGGCGCGCGCCCGTGAGCACGAGGACGGCATCGTCGACCTCTCGATCGGCTCGCCGGTCGACCCGACGCCCGACCTGATCCGCGAGGCGCTGGCCGCGGCGACCGACGCGCACGCTTACCCGCAGACGGTCGGCACCCCCGCGCTGCGCGAGGCGATCGTCGACTGGTTCGAGCGCCGCCGCGGCGTGCGTGGGCTGACCGTCGAGAACGTCCTGCCGACCATCGGCTCGAAGGAGCTGGTCGCGTTCCTGCCGTTCCTGCTCGGGCTGGGGGAGGGCGACGTCGTCGTGCACCCGCGGGCCGCCTACCCGACGTACGCGATCGGCGCCGCGATGGCGGGCGCGGAGGCGTTCGCGAGCGACGACCCGGCCGAGTGGCCGGAGAACACCCGCCTCGTGTGGCTGAACAGCCCGGGCAACCCCGACGGTCGCGTCCTCGGTGTGCCGGAGCTGCGCGCCGCCGTCGCGCGTGCCCGCGAGCTGGGCGCCGTGATCGCGGGCGACGAGTGCTACGCCGAGCTGGGCTGGGAGGCGCCCTGGGACGCCGAGCGCGTGCCCAGCATCCTGGACCCCCGCGTCATCGGGCAGAACCGCAGCGACGTGCTCGCGGTCTACTCGCTCAGCAAGCAGTCCAACCTCGCCGGCTACCGCGCCGCGTTCGTCGCGGGCTGCCGCACGTTGATCGCACGCCTCACCAACGTCCGCAAGCACGCCGGGATGATGCTGCCGTCGCCGCTGCAGGCCGCCATGGTGGTGGCGCTCGGCGACGACGCGCACGTGGCCGCGCAGAAGGAGCGCTACCGTGCGCGCCGCGACCTGCTCAAGCCGGCGCTCGAGGCCGCGGGGTTCCGCATCGACCGGAGCGAGGCCGGGCTGTACCTCTGGGCGACGGAGGGGCGCGACGCCTGGGAGAGCATCGGCCGGCTGGCCGGCCTCGGCATCCTCGGCGGACCGGGTCACTTCTACGGCGACGCCTACCCGCAGCACATCCGGCTCTCGCTCACCGCGACGGACGAGCGGGTCGCCGCGGCGGCCTCCCGTCTGCGCGCGTTTGGAGACTCCCTCTAACCGGATCGGGTCTGCTTTGCCCGATGCGACAGTTGCCCGGCGCGTTCGTTAGGCTGTACCAGCACGACTTTCTGAGCGCCGCCACACGATCGGCGGCGAGCAGTCGAAGCTGACCCAGAACCTGGAGGCGTTGTGAGTGGACTCGGCACCGAGACGGCAGCAGCGGAGCCGAACGGCTCCGTCGGCGGTGAGGCGCCCGTCGCCTCGCTGACCTACCCGGGCGGCACGGCCGAATTCCCCATCCTGGAGAGCACCCAGGGCGCGTCGAGCATCGACCTCTCCAGCCTGACCAGGCAGACCGGCCTCACGAGCCTCGACTACGGCTTCGTCAACACGGCCGCAACGCGCTCGGCGATCACCTATATCGACGGCGAGCAGGGCATCCTGCGCTACCGCGGCTATCCGATCGAGCAGATCGCGGAGCACTCGACCTTCCTCGAGGTGGCCTGGCTGCTGATCCACGGCGAGCTGCCGACCCCGGCCGAGCTGGCCGACTTCGACGAGCGCATCCGCCGGCACACCCTCCTCCACGAGGATCTGCGCCGCTTCTTCAGCGCGCTGCCGCACGACGCGCACCCGATGTCGGTGCTCTCGAGCGCGGTGTCGGCGCTGTCGACCTTCTACCAGGACTCGCTGAGCGTGCACGACCCGGAGCAGATCGAGCTCTCGACGATCCGCCTCCTCGCCAAGCTCCCGGTGATCGCGGCGTACGCGCACAAGAAGAGCCTCGGGCAGGCGTTCCTGTACCCGGACAACTCGCTGAGCTTCGTCGACAACTTCCTGCGGCTCAACTTCGGCACCCTCGCCGAGCCGTACGAGGTGAACCCGGTGCTGTCGCGGGCGCTGGAGCGCCTCCTGATCCTCCACGAGGACCACGAGCAGAACGCCTCCACCTCGACGGTCCGCCTGGTCGGCTCGACGCAGGCCAACCTGTTCGCGTCGGTCTCGGCCGGCATCAACGCCCTCTACGGCCCGCTGCACGGCGGCGCGAACGAGGCGGTGCTGCAGATGCTCGCGGGCATCCGCGACTCCGGCGAGAGCGTGCAGAAGTTCGTGGAGCGGGTGAAGAACAAGGAGTCGGGCGTCAAGCTCATGGGCTTCGGGCACCGCGTCTACAAGAACTTCGACCCGCGCGCGAAGCTCGTGAAGCAGTCGGCCGACGAGGTGTTGCAGGCGCTCGGCGTGCACGACCCGCTGCTCGACATCGCGAAGGAGCTGGAGGAGGTCGCGCTCGCCGACCAGTACTTCATCGACCGCAAGCTCTACCCGAACGTCGACTTCTACACGGGCGTCATCTACAAGGCGATGGGCTTCCCGACGCGGATGTTCACCGTCCTGTTCGCCATCGGCCGCCTCCCGGGCTGGATCGCCCACTGGCGCGAGATGATCCAGGACCCGCAGACCAAGATCGGCCGCCCGCAGCAGCTCTACACGGGCAGCGTCGAGCGCGACTGGCCCACCACCCGCTAGCGCGCCGCCCTTTTCGCAAACCGCCGAGTACGCAGACTTTCCGCGTACTCGGCGGTTTTCGCGTGAATTCGCGCGTAC
>NZ_JBPGXM010000084.1:0-17630 GCF_056755495.1 Leifsonia sp. KNZ12-8B | reverse complement strand
CCCCTCCACCCCTCCATCCGAAGGAGCTCTCCGCCATGTCCATCCGCCCCCGCCTGATCGCCGCAGCGGCGCTCACCGCCGTCTCCGCGCTCGCCCTCACGGGCTGCGTCGGCGCCGGCGTCGCCGCCCCGTCGTCCGACGACGCCGGGTCCACCGCGACCATCCCCACGCTCGGCCCCGACCAGAAGGTCTCGATCACCTTCGAGAGCTACAACCTCGCCCAGGCCGGCGCCTGGACCGACACCATCCAGGGCCTGATCGACACGTTCGAGAAGGAGCACCCCAACATCACGGTGACCGGGCAGGCGCCGACCGCGGCGGCCGGCGCCAACACGTCGTACATCGCCAGCGTGCAGACCGAGATGCTCGCCGGGAACGCCCCCGATGTCGCCCAGCTGACCTTCGACGGCCTCGACTACATCGCCAACGACATGGGCGCCCAGCCGATCTCGAAGCTCGTCGGCGCCAAGGCCGTCGAGGACGCGTTCGGCGGCGAGTACCCCATGAACAAGAACGCCACCACGCTCGGCGACTGGAACGGCGTGACCTACGGCATCCCCTACGTGTTCTCCACGCCGGTGCTCTGGTACAACGCGACCGCGCTGGCGGACGCGGGCATCACCGACCCCGACTTCTCGACCTGGGACGGCCTCGCGAAGGTCGCCACCCAGCTCAAGGAGAAGACCGGGACCGCTCCCGTGACGATCTCGTGCACCGTGACCGGCGGCGACTGGTGCATGCAGGGCATCATCAAGTCGAACGGCGGCAAGATCCTCAACGAGGACCACACGAAGATCGAGTTCGGCGACGCCGGTTCGGTCGGCGCCGTGCAGGAGATGCGCGACCTCTACGACGCGGGGCTCCTCCAGAACCTCGACGCGAGCAGCATGTACACGGCGTTCGCCTCCGGGAAGTCGCTCATCCAGGTGCAGACCTCCGCGCTGCAGAGCACCTTCATGGCGGGTGCGAAGGCCGGCGGCTGGGAGCTGAAGAACGCCCCGCTCCCGGCGTTCGGCGACAAGAAGGTCGCCCCCACCAACTCCGGCTCCGCGCTCTTCATCATGTCGAAGGACCCGGCCAAGCAGGCCGCCGCGTGGGAGTTCATCAAATTCATGACCAGCCCGACCGCGTACGAGCAGATCTCCACCAAGATCGGCTATCTCCCGCTGCGCGACACCATGACCGAGGGCGACGGACCGCTCGCCGACTGGGCGAAGTCGAACCCGCTGGTCGCGCCGAACATCGCGCAGCTGCAGCAGCTCCAGCCGTGGGAGTCGTACCCAGGGGCCAACTACAGCCAGATCAGCACGATCTTCTCCAAGGCCGTCGAGGACGCCGTCTACTACGGCAAGGACCCGAAGACGACGATGCAGGAGGCCCAGAAGCAGGCCCAGGCGCTGGTCAAGTGACCCGCCGCCCACCGGAACACCCCGAGACGAGGAACCCCGCATGACCGACACCCTTCCCTCCCGGCTCGTGCCCGTCGACGGCACGTACAACCTGCGCGATGTCGGCGGCTACCGCGCCGGAACGGCCACGGTCCGTCCCGGCAAGCTCTACCGCTCCGACGCGCTGCACGCCGTGACCCCGGCCGGCCGCGAGGCGCTCGCCGGCCTCGGCATCCGCCGGGTGATCGACCTGCGGTCGGACGACGAGGTCGCCACCAGCCCCAGCCTCCTGCACGAGGAGGCGGTGATCGTGCACGCGCCGATCTTCGCCGGGGCTGCGCAGCCCATTCCGCTGGGCGAGCGGACGATCACGCTCTCGGACATCTATGACGCGATGCTCGACCTGCACGGTCCTCAGCTCGCGGCGGCGGTGCGCCTGATCGCGCAGTCGGAGGACGACGCCGTGCTCGTGCACTGCACCGCAGGCAAGGACCGCACGGGCCTGGTGATCGCGCTCGCGCTGCTCGCAGCAGGCGTGGAGCCGGAGGAGGTCGTCGCCGACTATTCGCAGACGGCGGCGAACCTCGCCGGGCCGTGGGCGGAGGCGATGCTCGACCGGATGCGCGCGAGCGGCGCCGCCATCGGCCCCGAGCTGGAGCAGATCGTCACGGCGAGCCCCGCCGAGCTCATGAACCGGATCATCGACCGCTGGGACGCCGAGTGGGGCTCCGCCCGCGGCTTCCTCCTCGCCAACGGGCTCACGGCCGATGAGCTGGAGGCGCTGACCGCGACCCTGCTGCAGCCGGCTGCCGCCCCCTCCACCGACTCCGACGACCGACCCTCGAAAGGCTGACGACCATGACCGACATCGACACCTACCCCACGCCCGAGCACTTCATCCTGCACATCAGCGACACCCACTTCGTGGAAGGCCGGGAGCCGCTGCACGGGATCGTCGACAGCGACGCGAACCTCCGGGAGCTGTTCGACGGCTTCGACAAGTCCAACACCCGCCCGGAGGCGATCGTCTTCACCGGCGACATCGCCGACACGGCAGCACCCGACGCCTACGACCGCATCCGCGCGCTGGTCGAGCCGATCGCCGAGCGCTACGGCTCGCAGCTGATCTGGGTGATGGGCAACCACGACGAGCGGGCCGCGTTCCGCACCGGCCTGCTCGGCGAGGACGCGACCACCGAGCCGTACGACCGCGTCCACGACGTGAACGGGCTGCGCATCATCGCGCTCGACTCGACGGTCCCCGGTCACCACTGGGGCGAGATCACGGACGACCAGCTCGCCTGGCTGGCCGAGGAGCTGAAGACACCGGCTCCGGACGGCACGCTGCTCGCCCTCCACCACCCGCCGATCCCGAGCCACCTCGGCCTGATCCGGCTCTTCGAGCTGCACGAGCAGCCGAAGCTCGCAGAGGTGATCCGCGGGACCGACGTTCGCGGCATCCTCGCCGGCCACCTGCACTACTCGACGACCGACACCTTCGCCGGCATCCCGGTCTCCGTCGCGTCGGCGACCTGCTACACCCAGGACCTCGTGGTCCCCTTCCCGGCCGCGCGCGGCCAGGCCGGTGCGCAGTCGTACAACCTCGTGCACGTCTACGGCGACCACGTGCAGCACTCGGTCGTGCCGATCGGGCAGTACCCGACGGCGTACGAGATGAGCGGGGAGGCGCTTGCGGCGTTCCTCGCGATGACGCCCGACGAGCAGCTGGCGGCCGTTTCGGCTTCGGTCGGCGCGGAATAACGGCGGGAGCGAGCCCGTGTTCGTCCTCGACGCAGGGCCGGCCCCGGTCGTGTCGTCCGCAGCAGCGGACGCCGCGGCCGCGGCCGCCCCGCGGCGCCGCCGGCGTCGCGTCCCGATCGCGCCGTACCTCTACGTGCTGCCCGCGATCGCCCTGCTCGGCGTGTGGATCTACCGCCCGCTCGTGCAGACCTTCCAGCTGTCGTTCTACAGCTGGAACCTCCTGCCGACCCAGCCGCTGACCCCGGTCGGGCTGCAGAACTACGCGGCGGTGGTGACGTCGCCCCAGCTGCGGCAGGCGCTCGCCAACACCGGCGTCTACATCGCCGCCTTCCTCGTCTTCTCGGTCGTGCTGCCGATCGCGATCGCGCTGCTGTCGCGGCGGGTCGGCGGGCGGGCGAAGACCGTCTACCAGGCGATCATCTTCGTGCCGTTCCTCGTCACGCCGGTGGCGGCGGCCGCCGTCTGGCGATGGCTGCTCGCCGACGCCGGCGGGGCCATCCCCACCGTGCTGCGCAGCGTCGGCATCGACATCGGCGACGTGCTGCGCTCGCCGAGCGGTGCGATCTGGGCGATCATCGCGATCGTCGGCTGGCAGATGCTCGGCTTCGGCGTCCTCGTGGTGTCGGCGGGGATCGCCGGCATCAACCCGGACTACGCGCACGCGGCCTCCATCGACGGCGCGGGAGCCTGGACCATCCTGCGCAGGATCACGCTGCCGCTGCTGTCGCCGACGATCGTCTTCCTCGTGCTGATGACCATCCTGCTCTCGGCGCAGTGGACGTACCCGATGATCGACATCCTCACCCAGGGCGGTCCGAGCGACTCGACGACCAACGTCTACTACCTGCTGTACCAGATCGGCTTCCAGAACTTCGACGCCGGCACGGCGGGTGCGGCGGGGACCCTGTTCTTCATCGCCTTCGGCCTCATCGCCCTCGGGCTCGTCACCCTGTCCGACCGGCTCTCCTTCCACGACAACTAGGAGCACGACATGGCTCTCGTCCCCGTCGCCGACCCGGCGCCGACCCTCCGCCCGCACGCCGCGGCGGTCACCGCCCCGGCGGCCGTCCCCGCGGCCGTCCCCGCGGCCGCCACGGCCGACGCCGCCCCGGCGGTGCGCCGCCGGGGGAGGGGCGTCGCCCTCGTCGGGCACGTCGTCCTGGTCGTGGTCGCCGTGGTGAGCATCTTCCCGATCTACTGGATGTTCGCCACCGCGTTCCGGCTCCCGGCGGACGCCGCGGCGCAATCGCCCTTCCCGTGGCCGATCTCGGTGGAGAACGTCGTCACGGTGTGGCGGCAGATCCCCATCCTCGCCATGATCGGCAACACGTTCGTGATGGCGTTCGCGGTCGCGCTCTGCCAGGTCGTCATCGCCGTGCTGGCCGCGTACGGGTTCGCGATGTGGCGGTTCCCCGGCAGGAACGTGCTGTTCCTGTTCTTCGTCGGCTCCTGGCTCGTCCCGTTCCAGGTGACGATGATCCCGAACTACGTGCTCATCTCGCAGCTCGGCCTCCTCGGCACCATCGGCGGCGTCGTCGTCCCCAACCTCTGCTCCGCGTTCGCGGTGATGCTCATGCGCCAGCACATGCAGTCGTTCCCGCGCGAGCTGATCGACGCCGCGCACATGGACGGGCGCAACAACTGGGGCATCCTGCTCCGGGTCGTCCTGCCCAACCTGCGGCCGGCGCTCGCCGCGCTCGGGATCATGCTGTTCATCGAGGCGTGGAACAACTACCTGTGGCCGTCGCTGATCTTCCAGCACCAGTCGGACGCCCTCATCCAGGTCGGCATCCGCAGCTTCATGGGCGCGGAGGGCGACAACTGGGGCGCCATCATGGCCGCGTCGGGGCTCGCCTGCCTGCCCATCTTCCTCATCTACCTCTTCCTGCAGCGCTACATCGTCGACGCCTTCGTGCGCTCCGGCCTGCGCTGAGCGCCACCCATCTCACCCCCCGGAAGGAACGCTCATGAAGATCGTCCAGCTGTCCGACACCCACATCTCCCACCTCGGCGGCGCCACCACCGAGAACCTGCTCGCGTTCATCGATCTGATCAACGCGATCGAGCCGGCCTTCGTCGTGCACAGCGGCGACGTCGCGATCCTCGACCCGGACCAGGCGGACGACCGGGAGGCGGCGCGAGCGCTGCTCGACGGCATCCACGCCCCCCTGCGGGTGCTCGCCGGCAACCACGACGTGGGCGAGCGGCCCGAGAACGCGTGGGCGGGGCTGGCCGTGACGCCGGAGCGCGTCGCCGCCTTCGAGTCCACGTTCGGACCCGATCACTGGCTGGAGGTCGTCGGGGACTGGGCCGTGCTCGGGCTGAACAGCGAGCTGATGGGCAGCGGGCTCCTGGAGGAGGCGGCCCAGTGGCGGTGGCTGGAGGCCGTGGCGGCCGAGATCGGCGACCGCCCGACCCTCGTCTTCAGCCACAAGCCGGTATGGAACCCGTACCCGCAGGTCACCGAGCACAACATCGCGATCCCCGACGACGCGCGCGAGCGGCTCCTGAGTGCGCTCGCCGGCGTGCGGCTCGCGGCCTTCGGCAGCGGCCACCTGCACCAGTTCGCCGTGACCACGGAGACGGCGGGCGCCGCGGAGGTGTTCGCTGTCTCCGCGCCCGCCACCGGCTTCGCGCACGGCAGCCTCGGCGGCGGCGCGCTGGCTCAGCTCGGGATCGTGGAGTACGTCCTCGGAAGCGGCGCGGAGGCCACCGTGCGGCCGTACTTCCGCAACCTCCACTCGCTCGTGGAGGTCGCTCCGACGGACATCCCCGAGTTCGCCTCGGCACTCGACGGGCTGGGCGTCACGCTCTGACGCGGCCCGGAACAGCGCCCGCACGAACAGAAAGCCCCGGCTCGCGCCGGGGCTTTCGTACTGTCTCAACCAGTGTGCGCCACGAGGGATTCGAACCCCCAACCTTCTGATCCGTAGTCAGATGCTCTATCCGTTGAGCTAGTGGCGCATGACCCGTGGTTTCCGGTCACGGGCCGCATACGAGCCTACATGATCGCTTCGCGGACCGCCAATCGGGACAGCCGCGGGAGCGGCCTGCCGTTCACGCGAACACCTCGTAGAGGAAGCAGACCAGCGCCCGCCAGCTGCGCGCGTCCGCGACCGGCCGGTAGCTGTCGCGGCCCGGGATGGTGAAGGCGTGCGGCGCGCTGGAGTACGTCGTCACCTGCCAGTCGACGTGCGGGGCGCCCCGCAGCTCCTCCTGGAACGCGGCCACCGCGCTGTCGGGGACGACCGGGTCGGAGCCTCCGGTGAGCACGAGCAGGGAGGCGGCGATCGCGGCCGCGTCGGAGGGGTCGTGCGCGATCAGGCCGCCGTGGAACGACACGACACCGCGGGCCGGGGCGCCGGTGCGGGCGAACTCGAGGGCCGCCGTGCCGCCGAAGCAGTAGCCGATGACGGCGAGGCGGGCCGGGTCGACGGCGGGGTGCTGCTGCAGCCAGCTGAAGCCCGCCGCGACGCGGGCGCGCAGCAGCGACAGGTCGCGGTAGTAGCGGCCGGCCTCCGCCTGCGCGTCGTCGCCGGTGGGGCGCACGCCGGCGCCGTAGAGGTCGGCCGCGAACGCGACGTAGCCGCGCCGGGCGAGCATCTGGGCACGCATGCGCACGGTGTCGCCGACGCCGTGCCAGTCGTGGAGGATGAGCACCGCCGGCCGGCGCTCGTCCGCCTGCACGTCGCGGGCGAGATACCCCTCGAGCGGCGTGCCCTCGTGCTCGTAGCGGACGGTCTCGGCATCGATGACGGAGTGCTCGCCCAGGGGCACGTGCTCGAGCAGGGCCTGGTGGGCGGGCGAGAGGGCGGGCGTCGGACGGTCTGACACGGACGAAGCTCCAGGGTCGACGTCGTCGGCGGCGCGGGAACCGCGGGTGCAAGTCGGGTTCCTGCATCGCCACACTATCGCGCACCTCCCCGCCGGGCAGCCGTCGAGTACGCGGATTCTGGGCGTACTCGCCGGTTTCCGAACGAATTCCCGCGTACTCGACAGGGGTGGGGGCGCGGCGAGGGCGGACGTACCATGGGCGCATGGCCACCGAGTTCAGCAACGAGACGGACGCGAACCGCTACACGATGCGGATGGACGGCGAACTGGTCGGCGTGCTGGACTACCGCATCCTCGGCGGCTCCATCTCGCTGACCCGCTCCTTCACCGTGCCGCACCGGCGCGGCCACGGCTACGCGGCGCAGCTCGTGGAGTACGCGGTAAACGACATCGAGCGCCGCGGGGACCTGAAGGTGGTGCCGATGTGCTGGTACGTCGCCGACTGGTTCGACGCGCATCCCGAGCGCTCGGGGCTGCTGCAGCGGCGCGCCGGCTGAGCCCGGGCCGCCGATGACGACACGACGTGCCGCCCGGGTCTCGCGGTTCGGCGACGCGGGCGCGATGGTGCTCGTGACCGAGAGCGTGCGGGAGCCCCGCGGCAACGAGGTCCGCGTGCGCATCACCCACGCCTCGCTCGGGTCCACCGACCTGCTCGCCCGCCGCGGCGGCTACGTCTTCCAGCCGCTGCCGGGCTTCGTCACCGGCTACGACTTCGTCGGGGTGCTGGAGTCCGAGTCAGCGGTGTCCGTCGCGCTGGGCCTGCGCACGGGGGCTCGGGTGGCGGGCGCGCTGCCGCGGATGGGCGCGCACGCGACCCGGCTCGTGCTGTCGCCCACGTTCCTGGTCGCGGTGCCGGAGCAGCTCGACCCCGCGGTGGCGGCGACCCTGCCGCTCGACGCGCTGACCGCCTCCCGCGCCGTCGCGCTCGCCGGGCCGGCACGGAGCATCCTGGTGCAGGGCGCCTCCGGAGCCGTCGGCTCCCTCGCGGTGCAGCTGGCCCAGCGGGGATCCGGCCCGAGCGCCTCGGCGCTGGGGACGCCCCGCAGGATCGTCGGGACCGCCTCCGCCCGCAGCCGCGACGCGGCCGCGCCGCTCGGCATCCCGCTGGTCGACTACACCCTGCCCGACTGGCCGGCGGCGGTGCGCGAGGAGGCAGGAGGCGCGGTGGAGGCGGCCATCGACCACACCGGCTCCCCGCTGGTCCGCGAGGCGCTCGCTCCCGACGGCGTCCTCGTCCACACGGCGTTCGTCGGCCGAGCCGGGCACGAACGCGCCGACTCCGTCCGCGGCGGGCTGGCGGCGACGCTGCACGGGCGGTCGCGGCCGAGGGAGGCCGTGGTGAGCATCCCGACCTTCGTGCTGCGCCACCGGCCCGAGTACCGCCGGGTGCTGGCCGCCCTGCTCGCGGACGCGGCGACGGGCGGGTTGACCCCGCCGGAGCCGGTGGTCGTGCCGCTCGACGAGGTGTGGGAGGCGCACCGCGAGGCGGAGACGCTGCGGCCGGGCCGCAAGGTCGTGCTCGCACCCTGACGCGCGGCGGCGCCCTCCGCATGGGGATGGATCGCTCCACCCCCACGCGGTTGCGGGTAAGACGGCCGGCCCTCGACGCCCCCCTGAGCGCGCATGCGGGTCCGGCTGACCTCTCCAGGGTAACCGCGGAGTAGACGGTCCAGTCAACCGACAGACGTCGGGCATCCCCGAGAACCCCTCCACCTGGCTATGCTGCGCGCCATGAGCACGAAGAGCAGACAGGCGCCGCAGCGCGAGGAGACCCTCGAGCTCGGCGGGCACAGGGGGCTGTGGGGCGCGTTCGCGGGGCTGATCGTGGCCGTGCTCATCGCGTACCCGCTGTCCGCGAGCGTCGCGTTCGCCACGCATCCGGCCACGCAGAAGCTGTTCGGCGGGAGGCTGGAGGGCGCCTCGTCCGCCGGGTACGCCGCCTTCTGGTGGGTGATCGCGCTCGGCTGCCTGGCGCTGCCGTTCATCGTGGGGTTCGGGATCGCGCGGATGTCGGGCCGCACCCTGCTCGTGATCGGCGGGATCGTCGTCGTGTTCCTGATCCTCGTGCTCGTCCTCGGCCAGGTCTTCGCCTTCTGAGCGGGCCGCCCCTCGCGCATCCACCCGGATGGGCGTTGGCTGGCCGGCATGACGAAGAAGCTGAAGAAGGGCGACCACGTCGAGTGGTCGTCGCACGGCACCGACGTGCCCGGCGAGGTCGAGCGCGAGATCACCACCGAGACCGACGCGGGCGGGCGGCACGTGAAGGCGTCGCAGGACGACCCGCAGTACCTCGTGAAGAGCGACAAGAGCGGCAGGGAGGCCGTGCACAAGCCGGACGCCCTGAAGAAGAAGGGCTGATCCGGCCGGCCGCACGCCGCCGACTGCCGTCTTGCCGCAGCCCTCCCGGCGTGCATAGCATCGCCCACGTCGAGGGGAGCAGCGATGCGCCGGACCAGGTCGAGGGGGTCGGGGATCGTCGCGGTCGCGGCCGCCCTCCTGGTCCTCGGCGGATGCGCAGGCACCCCGAGCGGCCAGGCCGTCGTCGGCGAATGGGGCTCGACCGCGACCGGTCAGCCGCACCTGACCATCGAGAACGACGGCACGTTCAGCGGCTCCGACGGGTGCAACACCCTGTCGGGCAACGGGCAGATCGACGGGGACGAGATCGACTTCGGCTCCATCACCTCCACGCTGAAGGCCTGCGAGGGCGTCGACGAGTGGCTCGCCAAGGCCGCCACCGGGAACGTGAAGGGCGACACCATGACCGTCCTCGACGACTCCGGTGCCACGATCGGCACATTGAAGAGGGAGGGGCCATGACCACGATGACCGAGCGGACGGCGGCCACGCCGCCTCCGGACACACCCGCATACACCGGTCGGCTCTCGCGGCATCGGCCGCCCGACCGGCTGCCCGACGACCCGGTCGACGCCGGAAGCGCCTACCGCCTCATCCACGACGAGCTGCTGCTCGACGGCAGTTCGCGGCTCAACCTCGCCACCTTCGTCACGACGTGGATGGACCCGGAGGCGGCCGTCCTCATGGCCGAGGCCTTCGACAAGAACATGATCGACAAGGACGAGTACCCGGCCACCGCCGACATCGAGCGGCGCTGCGTCGCGATCGTCTCCGACCTGTTCCACGCCGAGCCGGGTACGCCGACCGGCGCCGCGACCATCGGGTCGAGCGAGGCGGTCATGCTGGCCGGGCTGGCGCTCAAGTGGCGCTGGCGGGCGCGGCGCGGGCTGACGAGCGGGGGCACGCCCAACCTCGTGCTGGGTTCGAACGTGCAGGTGGTGTGGGAGAAGTTCTGCCGGTACTTCGAGGTGGAGCCGCGGTACCTCCCCGTCACGCACGACCGTTATGTGATCACGCCCGAGCAGGTGCGCGACGCGGTGGACGACGACACGATCGGGGTCGTCGGCATCCTCGGCACGACGTACACCGGCGAGCTGGAGCCGATCGCCGAGATCTGCGCGGCGCTCGACGAGCTGGCCGCCTCGGGCGGACCGGACGTGCCGGTGCACGTGGATGCGGCCAGCGGCGGGTTCGTCGTGCCGTTCCTCCACCCGGAGCTGGAGTGGGACTTCCGGCTCCCGCGCGTCGTCTCGATCAACGTGAGCGGCCACAAGTACGGGCTGGTGTACCCGGGGATCGGCTTCGTGGCGTGGCGCTCGCCGGAGCACCTCCCCGACGACCTCGTCTTCAAGGTCAACTACCTCGGCGGCGACATGCCGACCTTCACGCTCAACTTCTCGCGCCCCGGCAACCAGATCATCGGGCAGTACTACAACTTCGTGCGGCTGGGCCGATCCGGTTTCACCGCGGTGATGGAGGCGCTGCGCGACACCGCGCTCTTCATCTCCAGCGGCGTCGCCGAGGAGCCGGCGGTGCGGATCATCACCGACGGCAGCGCCATCCCCGTGATCGCGTTCGCCATCGACGACGACGCCGGCTACACCGTCTTCGACGTGTCGCACGAGCTGCGCGCCCGGGGCTGGCAGGTGCCCGCGTACACGATGCCGCCCGACGCGCAGGACCTCGGCGTGCTGCGGATCGTCGTGCGCGACGGCTTCAACGTCGACCTCGCGGGCGACCTCGTGCGGGACATCCGGGCGGTGTGCGCCGAGCTCGCGGCGCCGGAACCGGCGTCGTCCCGGCCGCGGTCCCACTTCGCCCACTGAGCGCGCGGCGGGGGAGGGCGGCGATGAGCCGGGCGAGGAGGCTGCGCGCCCGGCTCGAACCCGCCGCCTTCGCGCTGGGGTCGGCCTGCTTCGCCGTCGCCGCGATCCCCGCGCTCGCGGAGGCGATCGGCGCGATCGTGACGAACGCGGTGTTCTTCGCCGGCTCCGTCCTCTTCACGACCGGCGCCGCCCTGGAGCAGACGCGCATCGGCTGGTCCCCCCGGCGCGGGGAGACGCTGGACTGGTGGGCGTCGGCCGTGCAGCTCCTCGGCACGCTGTTCTTCAACGCGAGCACCGCGGTCGCGCTCGCCGCGGCCATCCCGGCCGGGGCGCAGGGAGGGACGGGATGGCGGCCCGACGTCTACGGATCGGCGTGCTTCCTCGTCTCCTCGGCGCTGGCGGTGCGGGCCGCGAAGAACGCGCGGGTGCGAGACGACCGTACGGAGGCGGTGCTGAACTTCGCCGGGTCCGTCCTGTTCGGGATCTCCGCGGTCGGCGCGTTCGTGCAGCCGGGGACCGGTCAGGAGCTCAGCGCGACGTGGACCGCGCTCGGCACGTTCGGCGGTGCCGTGCTGTTCCTCACCGCCGCGGTGATCAGCGGCGGGTGGCTGGCGCGCAGGAGGCCGGAGCGGCTCACAGATCGTCGGGCGAGCCGATGACCACCGGCACGCACTCCGAGAAGGTGTAGCGCAGCAGGAACGGCCACTCGCTGGAGTCGCACAGGTCGAAGACGTCCATGACGGCCGCGCCGCCGATGTGCGAGGGCAGGCGCAGCTCGAACGGAGGCTCGCTGGTGCGTTCGAACTCGATCTCGAACGCGAGGTCGCCGTGCTCCAGCACGGCGAGCACCGTCTCCATCGCCTCCACCTCCTCCGGCTGCGGGTCGTCGTGCGCCTGTTCCACGACTACCCCCTCACGCGCGGGCCACAACCCCTCCTCGTCGCGCGGGCCGGTCGAGCAGCCGGGCGCTATGCGGACGACGAATGCCGGAGCGCGCGGGCGACGAGTGCGACCGCTCCGGCTGCCGTGGCCAGACCGACCAGCGTCCGCCGGGTCTGCGCCCGCCGGCCGTGCCAGCCGCCGTTGACCGAGCCAGGAGCGGGCGACGGCGCGAACAGGGTGCCGGAGGTGGGCTGCGCCGCCGCACGACGGAACTGGCCGGCGGCGGTCTGCGCGGCGATCGCGGCCTCCACCGCCCGCGGGTGCCTCCGGTGCCGGCGCACGAGCGCACCGCCCGCCACGGTGACGTCGCGCTCCAGCCGGCGCGGGTTGCGCAAGGCCGCCAGGATCGTCCGGACGGCGGCTGTCACCGGGTAGACCGGCGGCAGCGCGCGGACGGCGCGGCCGGTGTGGTTGCCCGAGTGCTGGAAGATCGGGGTGTCGAGCGCGGGAGGCTTCACGGTCACGACGCGGACCCGGGACCCGCCGAGCGACAGCTCCGCCGCGAGGCTGCGGCCGAACGCGATCACGGCCGCCTTCGACATCGAGTACGGCGAGCTGAACGGCTGAGGGATCTCGCCGAGGATCGACGACACGTTCACGATGACACCGCGATCGCGCGGCAGCATCCGGACGAGGGCGCTCCTGGCGCCGTTCGCGTACCCGTGCACGTCGACGTCGACGACCCGGCGGAACTCCTCCGGCGGCAGCTCCCAGAACCGGCCGTACGTGCTCACCGCCGCGGCGTTGATCCAGTAGTCGATGTGGCCGAACCCACGTTCCGCCGTCGCGGCGGCGCGCTCCACCGCGTCGGCGTCCGCGGTGTCGGCCACGGCGACGATCGCGTCGACGCGCCCCCTGCGGCCCCGGGTGCGGCACTGCTCGGCGACCTCCTGGAGGGAGGTCTCGTCACGCCCGACGAGCACCAGGCGGGCTCCCCGCTTGGCGAGGGCGATGGCGGTCGCGCGGCCGAGACCGCTGGACGCACCGGTGATGACGGCGACGGGGCTGTGAGTCATGCGCGGGACGCTAGCCCCGCGACGGGAGGCCGCACAGCCCTTGACTTGACCGCCTGCGAGGGCACGATTCCTCGCATGAGCGCACCTGCATCCCCTTCCGCCGTCCCCGACCCGTCCGTGCCGGCCGACGGCTCTCTCGGCCGCCGCGTCGGCGATGCCGGCGCCGTCGAGCGCCTGCGCGCGGCCAAGCGGCCGCGCTCGGTGATCGCCGGTCCGTACGGCCACCCGTTCCACGCGACCGTGATCACCATCCCGATCGGCGCGTGGACCGCGGCGATCGTCTTCGACATCATCGGGCTGGTCGGAGCCGCGCCGGACGCGTTCGCCACCGGCGCGCTGTGGCTCGTCGTCATCGGCGTCATCGGCGGCCTGCTGGCCGCCGTCTTCGGGCTGCTCGACTTCTCGAAGATCGCCCGCGGCACCAGGGCGCACCGGATCGCGCTCGCGCATCTCGCGCTGAACAGCGCCGCGATCGTGCTGTTCGCCATCAGCATCCCGGTGCGGGCGACGGCCCATGGGCCGAGCGTCGGCGGCTTCGTGCTCTCGCTGATCGGCTACCTGATCGTGGGCCTGTCCGGCTTCCTCGGCGGTGAGCTGGCGTACCGCCACGGGGTCCGCGTCGCGGACGAGACGGACCAGGTGCGGGCCTACTGACAGGCGGACACCGGGCGCAGACGAGCGCAGACGAGCGCAGGCGCGGGGCCCATCGGGTCCCGCGCCTGCGTCGTGGGGTGCTCCGCCCTCAGAACGCGATGCCGAGCGGGCGCGCGACCTCCGCCAGGGCGGGGGTCACGGCCTCCACCAGCAGGAGCGCGCAGCCCACGAGCAGCAGCGCCAGAGCGGTGCCGGAGGCGGCCATCCCGATGGCCAGCCGCAGGGCGTCGGAGCGGCGAATCGCGCGCCGCAGCACCTCCGCGCGTCGGCGGAGCCCGGTGCGGAGCCCGGCCGCCGCCTCCGTCAGGCGCTCGGGCGAGAGCGGTGAGGGCAGAGCCGTCATGGGCTACGCCGTCACCTCCTTCTTGGCGTCTCCCGACTCGCGCGCCGACATCACGCGCTCGCCGTGGTCGCGCACCGACTCCACCGTGATCTTGCGCGGCTTGGCGCGCTCGGCGATCGGGATGATGACGCTGAGCACGCCGTTGTCGTACGTCGCGCTGATGCTGTCGGTGTCGACGTCGTCGCCGATCGTGAACTGGCGCAGGTAGGCGCCGAACGGGCGCTCCTGCACGAGCCAGCGCGTGTTGTCACGGCCGCCGGCCGAGCGCTGCGCCCGCAGGGTCAGCAGGTGGCCGTCGACGTCGATGTCGACCGATCCCGGGTCGACGCCAGGCAGGTCGGCGTTGAGGATGTACTTGTCGCCCTCGCGGAACAGATCGACAGGCATCATCCGCGGCTGGCGGCTGGTGTCGAAGACGCTCTGCGCGATCCGGTCCAGCTGGCTGAAAGGATCGAACGACATTGCCATGATGTGTGGTCTCCTTCCTGCGATGAACGGGATGGAGCCTCCGCTCATCGGCGGAGGTGATCTCCATCGATTACTGGAGATTTTATACCTCCTTCGCTTGACAGGCGCAAGTCCCCGGACCCAGACTTCAGGAATGACCGACCGCCCCAGCGACACCCCGCTCTACAGCATCGCCGTGGCCGCAGAGCTGTCGGGCCTCACGCCGGCGGCCCTCCGGCTGTACGAGGAGAAGGGGCTGCTCACCCCCGCACGCAGCGGGGGAGGCACGCGCCGGTACAGCGAGGACGACCTCGCGCGACTGCGCGAGGTGGCGCGCCTGCAGGACGACGGCATCAACCTCGCCGGGATCGGCCACGTCATGCGCCTGCAGGATGAGAACGCCGAGCTGCGCCGCCGCCTCGACGCCGCCGACTCGTGACCCGATGTCACGTCTCGCCGCGCGAACCCGCATCCACTCACCACTCGGGGCCGCGTCGTCAAGCGGGTGCAGCGGGTCGGCGGCGGCCGGTACCGTCGAGCGCATGCAGCAGCACGATGAGCAGATCCGGCGCGTGGCGCGCGAGTCCTTCGGCTGGAAGGAGCTCCGCCCCGGCCTCGCCGACGGCATGGCCGCACTGCTCGACGGGCGCGACGTGCTGGCGGTCATGCCGACCGGGTACGGCAAGTCGTCGCTGTACCAGGTGACGGGGACCATCCTCGAGGGCGTCACCATCGTCGTCTCGCCGCTCATCTCGCTCCAGGAGGACCAGGTCAGGGCCATCTCCGAGGCGCACGACGTGCCGGGGGCCGTCGCCATCAACTCCTCCGCGGGCGAGCGCGAGCGCGAGCAGGACTGGGAGGCGCTCGCCGACGGCAGCGCGCGCTTCGCCTTCCTCGCGCCCGAGCAGCTCGCCAACGAGGCGGTGCGCGAGCGCCTCTCCGCGCTGACCGTCTCGCTGTTCGCGGTCGACGAGGCGCACTGCGTGTCGGCGTGGGGGCATGACTTCCGGCCCGACTACCTCCAGCTCGGTGACGTGATCGAGGCGCTCGGGCATCCGCCGGTGGTCGCCATGACGGCGACGGGTGCGCCTCCCGTGCGCACCGAGATCGTCGAGCGGCTGGGCCTGCGCCGGCCGCTCAAGCTGTCGACCGGCTTCGACCGGCCCGAGCTGCGGCTGGAGGTCGTGCGGCACGAGTCCGACGCCGAGAAGCGGGAGGCCGTGCTCGAGCAGGCGGCCGCCGGCACCGGTTCGCGCCTGATCTACGCGGCGACCCGGGCCGAGACCGAGCGGCTGGCCGAGGCGCTGGAGGAGCGTGGCGTCAGCGCGGCCGCCTACCACGCCGGGCTCAAGCGGGCCGAGCGCGACGACGTGTACGAGCGGTTCATCGGCGACCGGGTGGAGGTGGTGGCCGCGACGAGCGCATTCGGCATGGGCATCGACAAGCCCGACGTGCGCGCGGTCGTGCACGCCTCGGTCACCGACTCGCTCGACAGCTACTACCAGGAGGTCGGGAGGGCCGGGCGCGACGGCGACGCCGCGACCGTGACGCTGCACTACCGGCCGGAGGACTTCGCGCTGACCCGCTTCTTCGCGGGCGGCGAGCCGGACTCCGACGAGCTCGCGCGCATCTTCACCGCCATCCGCGACGAGCCCGGCTGCACCCGGAACCAGCTCGCCGACCGCCTCGGCGTGAGCACCCGATCCCTCGGCCGCCAGCTCGGCCTGCTGCGCGACGCACGTGTGCTCGGCGGCGGAGACGACGCCCTCGAGCCCGCCGAGGTGCGCCCGGGTGAGGCGGCCGCCGCCGCGGTCGCGGAGGCGGAGGCCCGGCAGCGGATCGAGCTCTCGCGCGCGCAGATGATGCAGGAGTATGCCGAGACGGGAATGTGCCGGCGGCAGTTCCTCCTCGGCTACTTCGGCGAGGAGCTTCCCGAGCCCTGCCGCAACTGCGACACCTGCTCGTCGGGCAGCGCCGACCGCTGGGCGGAGGAGCACGACGCCGGCCTCGAGGACGTCTTCCCGCTGGCGGCGCGCGTCCGCCACTCGTCGTGGGGTGCCGGCGTCGTGATGCACACCGAGGCCGACCGGCTGACCGTGTTCTTCGACGAGGCGGGCTACAAGGTGCTGTCGCTGGCCGCGGTGCGCGAGAATGACCTCCTCGAGGTCGTGAGCTCCGCCGCGTAGGCGACCCGAGCGGCGAGGACGCCGCTCAGCTCCTCCCGACCGCCCGCGCGGCCGCGACCGCCGCCTCCACCCCGTCGCGCCACGGGTCGCCGTGCCCGGGGAGCAGCACGCGGGCGCCGGTGTTGCGGAGGGCGTCGAGCGACGCCAGCGCGCGCTCCGAGTTCGCCGTGGCCGCCCCGGCGATGATCTGCGCGCCGCGCTCGCCCTTGTACGGGTCGAGCGTGACGAGCGCGTCCCCGGTCAGCAGCGCCTCCTGGTCGGGGAGGTGCAGCGCGCAGTGCCCGTCGGTGTGGCCGGGGCTGAAGACGACCCTCGGCCGGCCGGGGAGCGGGACGGGGCCGGCGCCGGGGAGCTCCCGCGCCTCCTTCACGCCCTTCACCCGCAGGGCGCCTGCCGCGACCATCGAGGCGACGGGAGGCACGGCGCGCGGATACAGGAACGGGTACACCGCCGGCGTGCGCTCCCTGCGGTAGCGGTACGGGTGCTCGGCGAGGTGCCGGTCGGCCGGGTGCACGTACACCGGCGTGCCGAGCTCCTCGATCGCGCGCTCGGCGAAGCCGACGTGGTCGAAGTGGCCGTGCGTGAGGATGATGCCCTCCAGGTCGCGCAGGTGCAGGCCGACGTGGTGGGCGGCGCGCGCGAGCACCGGCCAGGTGGCGGGGAAGGCGGCGTCGACGAGGGTCCACGCCGATCCGTCCTGGAGCAGGTAGCAGTTGGTGGAAGCGTGCTCGATCCGGTGCACGCCCGGCACGACGTCGGGGGTGAGCCGCGGCGCGCCCGGCCGCCGGCTCGAGGTGAGGGTCAGTGTGGAGGCCATGCACCGGGTGTACCCGCCGTCCGGGCCCCCGGTGCAGCCCTTGACACCACCACCATCC
>NZ_JBPGXM010000083.1:0-17729 GCF_056755495.1 Leifsonia sp. KNZ12-8B | reverse complement strand
AGATGTGTATAAGAGACAGTTCCAGCTCCTCGCGGGCGGCCTCGCGCGGCGTCAGCTCGACGCGCGGCACCATGCCGCTGAAGCGGACGCGGAGGCCGCGGTACTTCACGAGGTAGAAGACGCCGACCAGCGCCGCGGCGAAGCCGCTCGCCGCTCCGACGCCCAACGCCCAGCGCGGGCCGAAGGTGTCGGCCACCCAGCCGACGATCGGGGCGCCGACCGGCGTGCCTCCCATGAAGATCGCCATGTAGATCGCCATGACGCGGCCGCGGAGCACCGGGTCGGTGGTCATCTGCACGGTCCCGTTCGCGGTCGTCATCAGCGTCTGCGACGAGACGCCGATCGCGATCAGTGCGATCGCGAACAGCCAGAACGTCGGCATCACCGCGGCCAGCGCGCATCCCGCGCCGAAGAAGGCCGCTCCGGCGAAGAGCAGGGCGACCCGCGGCCGCTCCCGCCGGGCAGACAGCAGCGCGCCGACCACCGAGCCGATCGCCATGATCGACGACAGGACGCCGTACTCGCCCGCGCCCTGGTGGAACACGCTGACCGACATGGTCGAGATGAAGATCGGGAAGTTGAGTCCGAACGTCCCGATCAGGAACACCATGACCAGGATGACGACGATGTCCGGCCGGCCCCGCACGTACCGGAACCCGTCGACCAGGCTGCCGCGGCTGCGCGTCGCGCGCTCGCTGCGGTACAGCTTGTCCTTCCGCAGGGTCATGAGCGAGATCAGCACCGCCGCGAATGTCAGGGCGTTGATGAGGAACACCCAGCCCGCGCCGACGGCCGCGGTGAGCAGGCCCGCGACCGCGGGGCCGAGGAGGCGCGCGGCGTTGAAGGAGGCGGAGTTCAGCGCGACGGCGTTCGACAGGTTCGGCCCGGCCACCAGCTCCGAGACGAACGTCTGCCTGGCAGGCGCGTCGAAGGCGGCCACCGCGCCCAGCAGCAGCGCGAACACGTACACGTGCCAGAGCTGCACGACGCCCGTGACGGTGAGGAGGCCGAGCCCGAGCCCGAGCAGCCCCATCGCGCCCTGCGTCGCCATCAGCAGCTTGCGCCGGTCGAGCCGGTCGGCCGCCCAGCCGGTGACGGGGAGGAGCAGCAGCTGCGGCCCGAACTGCAGCGCCATCACGAAGCCGACGGCCGCGGCGTTGTTGTCGGTCAGCTGGGTCAGGACGATCCAGTCCTGCGCCGTGCGCTGCATCCACGTGCCGACGTTGGAGACGAGCGCCCCGGCCGCCCAGATGCGGTAGTTGACCCCCGCCAGGGAACGGAACATGGCACTCACGAGTCGGCGAGCTCCCGCATGATCGTTGCGGCCTCGGCGAGCGTCGCCCGCTGCTCGGCGGTGAGTGTGCGGAGGCGCTGGTGCAGCCAGGCGTCGCGGCGGCGGCGGGTCTCTGACACCAGCGCGTGGCCGGCGTCGGTGGGCACGACGACGACCTTGCGGCCGTCGACGGCGTCGGCCGTGCGGCGCACGTAGCCCGCCTGCTCGAGGTGGTTGACGGTGCGGTTCATCGACGGCGGCTTGACCCGCTCGTGGTCGCTCAGGGCGCCGATGGTGCCGGAGCCCTCGCGGACGAGGAAGGCGAGCGTCGAGGTCTGCGTGTCGCTGAGCTCGTCGTCCTCCTTCTCGGCGCGGAGCCGGCGGGACAGGCGCGCCACGGCGATCCGCAGCGCGCTGCTGAGATCGGGAGAGGTGGTTCGCGGTGCCATATAGTTAGCCTAACAAATTAGCAGTGCTAAAGATTCCCCTGGCTGCCGCGAACGTACGCCAGAATGACCCCGTGCGCGAGTTCTCCGCCGATGACGGCCTCCGGATCCTGTTCGACCACTATCCGGCCGAGCAGCCGCGCGCCGCGGTCCAACTGGCGCACGGCGTGGGGGAGCACGCGGGCCGCTACCGCCCGCTCGCCGAGCACCTCGTCGCCAACGGGTTCACCGTGTACGCCGACGACCATCGCGGGCACGGACGCACCGGCATGGAGCAGTGGCGCGGCGACGCGGCGCAGCTCGGGCGGCTGGGGCCGGGCGGGCTGCGCGCGGCGGTGGACGACCTCCACCGGTTCGGAAGGCTGATCCGCGAAGAGAACCCGGACCTCCCCCTCGTCTTCGTCGGTCACTCCTGGGGCTCGCTGATGGGGCAGCTGATCGTCAACCGGTACAGCGACGAGTACGACGCCGCGGTGTTCTCCGGCACGGCGTACCGGATGGTCGGCTCGATGAACAGCGGAGACCTCAACAAGCGGCACGCGCACCTCGGCACCACCGGGGCCGAGTGGCTGAGCCGGGACCCGGCGGTGGCCCAGGCGTTCATCGACGACCCGCTGACGACGCTCGTGCCGCTGCAGAAGCTGTTCGGGATGCTGGACGCCGCGCGGCTGATCGGCCGGCCGGCGCGGAGCCTGGCCCGCGACCTCCCGCTGCTCATCCAGGTCGGCGGCGACGACCCGCTGGGCGGTGAGCTGTCGGCGCGGCGGCTCGAGCGGGCGTACCGCGAGCGGTCGGGGCTGACGGATGTGACGACCATCGTCTATCCCGGCGCGCGCCACGAGGTCTACAACGAGACGAACCGCGAGGAGGTCTTCGCCGACCTGACCGCCTGGCTGACGGCCCGCATCCCCGCGCGCACGTAACCGCCGAGTACGCCGAATTCGGTCGAAAACGGTCGAGTACGCGGAGAATCGGCGTACTCGACCGTTGCCCGCCGGGCGGACTTAGGGTGGAGGCATGCATGGTGAGTACAAGGTTCCGGGGGGCAAGCTCGTCGTCGTCGATCTGGAGGTCGAGGAGGGGCGCATCGCGCAGTTCCGCCTCGCCGGCGACTTCTTCCTCGAGCCGGACTCGGCACTGGAGGCCATCGACCGCGCGGTGAACGGCCTCCCGGCCGAGTCGGACTCGAAGACGATCGCCGCCGCGGTCAAGGAGGCCCTGCCCGACGGCGCGATCCTGCTCGGCTTCTCGCCAGAGGCCGTCGCCGTCGCGATCCGCCGCGCGCTGGCCAAGGCGACCAGCTGGCGCGACTACGACTGGCAGATCGTGCACGCGAAGGCCGTCTCGCCGCAGCTGCACCTGGCGCTCGACGAGGTGCTCACCACCGAGGTGGGCGAGGGGAGGCGCGGCCCGACCCTCCGCATCTGGGAGTGGGAGGAGCCGGCCGTCGTGATCGGCAGCTTCCAGTCGGTCAAGAACGAGGTCGACCCTGAGAACGCCGAGAAGTACGGCGTGCAGGTGGTGCGCCGCATCACCGGCGGCGGCGCGATGTTCATGGAGGCCGGCTCGGTCGTCACCTACTCCATCTATGCGCCCGCCGACCTCGTGCAGGGCATGAGCTTCGCGGACAGCTACGCCTACCTCGACGAGTGGGCGATCATCGCGCTGAAGTCGCTCGGCATCGACGCGGTCTACCAGCCGCTCAACGACATCGCGAGCCCGAGCGGCAAGATCGGCGGCGCTGCGCAGAAGCGGCTGGGCTCCGGCGCCGTGCTGCACCACGTCACCATGAGCTACGACATCGACGGCCAGAAGATGACGGAGGTGCTGCGTATCGGCCGCGAGAAGATCAGCGACAAGGGCATCACCTCCGCCGCCAAGCGCGTCGACCCGCTGCGCAGCCAGACGGGCCTCAGCCGCGCCGAGATCATCGAGCAGATGAAGCTGACCTTCCGCACCCTGTACGGCGCGACCGACGGCGACATCACGCCGGCCGAGTACGAGGCCGCCGAGCGCCTGGTCGAGGAGAAGTTCGCGACGGACGCCTGGCTCTACCGCGTCCCGTAACTCCCCAGTACTCAGAAAATCGCCCGAAAACCGCCGAGTACGCAGAGATTCTGCGTACTCGGCGGTTTGTCGTTTGCGCTGGGCCACGCAACGAGCGCGGGGTCGCGGGGTTGCGGAGGAGGATGAGGGGTCTGTTAGGTTAGGCGAGGCTTAGTTAGTTAAGCCTTACCTAACTTCTTGGAGCGTCATGACCCGGACCCGATCCGCCCGCCGTCTGCTCGCCGTCGCGCTGGCCGGACTGCTCGCCGCCGCCGGCATCGCGGCCGTCCCGACCGCCGCCGTCGCCGCAGGCCCGGCGACGACCGTCACGCCGGCCACCGGCCTCGACCCGGCGGGAGCCGCGGTGACCGTCGGCGGCACCGGATTCACCCCGACCGGCGGCGGCGTCTTCGGCGTCTACGTCGGCGTCGGACCCAAGGCGGCCAAGGACAACGCCGACTGGTTCACCAACGCCGGCTACTACCAGGGCGTCAAGTGGGTCTCGACGATCGGCGCGGACGGCTCCTTCAGCCAGGCGCTCACCGGCATCACGCAGGTCTTCACCTCCAACGGCCGCCAGGTCGACTGCTCCACCGAGGAGTGCGGCGTCTACACCTTCGCCGCGCACGGCTCCGCCGACCGCACCCAGGACACCTACACGCCCATCGCGTTCCAGGCCCCGGCCGTCGAGCCCGCGGCGACGCAGCTGACACTCGCCGGCAACCCCGCAACGGTGAGGGAGGGCGAGGCCGTCACCCTGACCGCCACCGTCAGCCCCGCGGCGGCCGGTACGGTCACCTTCTCCGCTGGCGCCGGGGCGCTCGGCACGGCGGACATCGTCGGCGCCGTCGCGACCCTCACGACGAGCACGCTCGCCGTCGGCACGCACGCGATCACCGCCTCCTTCGCCCCCGCCGACCCGGCCGCCCACGCGCCGTCGACCGCTGCGGCCGTCACCATCGAGGTGGCCGCAGCACCCCAGCAGCCGGCGACGCCGACCGTCACCGTCTCTCCCGCGACCGGGATCGACCCCGCGGCTGGGACCGTGACCGTCGCCGGTTCCGGCTTCGCGACCGCGGGCCCCGGCTTCTACATCGGCGTCGGCCCGAAGTCCGCGAAGGACAACGCCGACTGGTACGTGAAGGCGTCCTACTACCAGGGCGTGAAGTGGGCCACCGTCGCGGGCACCTACGGAGCGAAGATCAACGCCGACGGCACGATTTCGATCGCGCTCGCGAACCTCACGCAGGTGTTCACCTCCAACGGGCGTCAGGTCGACTGCGCCGCCGAGGAGTGCGGGGTCTACACCTTCGCCGCGCACGGCTCGACCGACCGCAGCCAGGACACCTACACGCCGATCGCGTTCGCCGTGGCCGCGCCGCAGCCGATCGCGACCACCACGAGCCTGGCCGCGAGCGCGGCCGGCGTGAAGCAGGGCGCCAAGGTCACCCTGACCGCCACCGTCACCCCGGCCGCCGCCGGTACCATCGCGTTCTTCGACGGCTCGACGAAGCTGAGCTCCGCCCCGGTCGCCGCGGGCGTCGCCACAGTCGCCGTCAGCTCCCTCGCGGTCGGATCGCACACCCTCACCGCGGTCTTCACGCCGGCGGACGCGACCGCCTACACCGCCTCCACCTCCTCGGGCGTGCCCGTCACCGTGACGACGGCCCCGCAGCCGACCGGCCCGGTCGTCACCGCACCCGAGGTGCCCGCGAACGGCGGCGCCGTCACCGTCACCGGCCGCGGCTTCTCGAGCGCAGCGCCCGGCATCTACCTCGGCGTCGGACCGGCCGGCCACTCCGGCTTCTACGCCGGCTCCGGGCAGCTGACCGCCGGCAACACGATCTGGATCGGCCCCGGCAATGCGGAGGTCCCGGCCGGGGAGCAGCGCACGGCTCCGCTGAAGGCCGACGGCACCTTTTCGGTGACCCTGACCATCCCGGCGCCCACCGCCGCCGTGCCCGCGTACGCGATCTACACCTCCAAGGCGCACGGCCAGGGTCTCGCCGACCGGTCGCAGGACTCGGTGACCGCGCTGACCTACGCGGCCGCCCCGCAGCCTCCCGTCGACGGCGCCACGAAGACCGCGCTCTCGATCGACGTGCGCCCGGTCGCCGGAGCGGAGGACGCGCTCGACGTCACCGTGACGGTCACGCCTGCGGCCGACGGGACCGTCACGCTGTACGACCGCGGCGCGGTCGTCGCGAGCGGCCTGCGACTGCAGCCGGACGCGTCCGCGCTCACCACCGCCGCGCTGAGCACCGCCGGCACGGCGAAGGCCCTGGCCGCGGGAGGCTCGTCCTCCGTCACCGCGCGCCTCACCGGGCTCTCCTCCGGCACCCACTCGTTCACCGCCGCGTTCACGCCCGACGATCCCACGGCCTTCGCGCCGTCCGCCGCCCCGGTGGTGGAGCAGGCCGTGCAGCCCGCCGCGGTCGTCGCCCAGCCGATCCCGCAGGCCTCCCGCGACGAGCAGCCTGCCCCGGTCTGCGTGGCGCGCTCGGTCAGCGGCGCGAGCCTCGCCTGGGGTGTGAAGTCGAGCTTCCGCACCTACATCAGCGGCGGCATCGCGAACGGCTCGTGGAGTCTGGCGGGCGTCGGCTACGACGGCGGCGCCTTCACGTGGAGTGGCGGCGACGGCAGCTTCAACCCGTCCGAGACGCGCGGCCTGGTGCGGTTCCCCGGCAGCGTGTCGTTCACCGGCCACGAGGGCGTGCTGAACCTGACGCTCTCGAACATCGCGGTCCGCATCACGAGCCCCGGCTCGGCGACGCTGATCGCCGACGTGCACTCGACCGACATGGCCGGGACCCCGGCCGACTACTCCAGCGTCGCTTTCGCGAGCATCGCGCTCGACGGCGGCACGACCGGGTCCGCATACAGCGCGGAGGGAGCGTCGGCCACGCTGACCGCGGACGGCGCGAAGGCGTTCGCCGGCTTCTACAGCGCGGGCACCGCCCTCGACCCGATCGCGCTCCGGCTGCCGCTCGGCGGCGACGTGGAGTGCGACAGCACGACCACCTCCGGCCTCGCGTCGACCGGCTCCACCGGCCCCGGCGGCTGGCCGCTGCTCGGCGGGCTGCTCCTCCTGGTCGGCGTGGCCGCCGTGGTGGCCGTCCGGCGCCGCACCGCGCAGCCGGCCACGGAGGCCCGGTGAACCGCGACGATCGGACCCTCGTGGGCGGCGCCGGCACCGGCGCCGCCCACCGGCGTTCGCGCCGGCTTCTCACCCTGACGGCCATCGCGGCGCTCGCCGCCGTGCTGGCGGGCTGCGCCACGAATGCGCCCGCCGCCCCGAGCGGAACGACGCGCGCAACCGCGTCGACGCCCGCCGCGGGCGACCCGCTGCCCGACCCGCGCACGATCACCGGGCCGACGACCGCGGCCTCCATCGCCGAGATCGAGCCGATTGACGAGCATCCCGAGCCGGCGCTCCCGGTCACGGTGACCGACGCGACCGGCGCCTCCGTCACGGTCGCCGACACCAGCCGCATCCTGGCGCTCGACATCTACGGGACGCTCGCCGAGACGGTGGTCGGGCTCGGGCTGGGCGACGCGCTCGTCGGGCGCGGCGCCTCCAACACCCTCGACGTGATGAAGGACCTACCGCTCGTCACGCAGAACGGGCACGAGCTCAACGGCGAGGCGATCCTCGCGCTGCGGCCGACGCTCGTGCTGACCGATACGACGCTGGGGCCGCGCGAGGTGCAGGACCAGCTGCGCGCGTCCGGCGTGCCGGTCGTCTTCTTCGATCCGAAGCGGAGCATGGCGACCATCGGCGACCAGATCGAGGCCGTCGCCCACGCGGTCGGCCTCGACGCGACCGGTGAACGGCTCGCCGCCCGCACGGAGAAGGAGCTCGCCGAGGCGAAGGTCGACATCGCCGCGCTCGCTCCCGCCTCCGACGCCCAGCGGCTGCGGGTGGCCTTCCTCTACGTCCGCGGGCGCGCCGGCGTCTTCTTCCTGTTCGGGAAGGGGATGGGCGCCGGCGATCTCATCGCGGGCGTCGGCGCCGTCGACGTCGCCACCGAGGCCGGCATCACGGGCGCCAAGCCCGCCAACAGCGAGGCGCTTCTCGCGACGAATCCCGACGCGTTCCTCGTGATGACCGACGGACTCGCGTCGACGGGAGGCGTGGACGGGCTCCTCGAGCGTCCGGGCGTCGCCGACACGATCGCCGGGCAGCATCGCCGGATCGTGGACATGGCCGACGGGCAGCTGCTGTCGTTCGGACCGTCCACCCCCGCGGTGCTGCGCTCGCTGGCGGACGCCCTGTACCGGCCGGGAGGCGCGCACTGATGGCGTCCGCGGCGGAGACGGCTCCGCGCGCACGGCGGTCGCCCGCTGCAGCGGCCGTCACCCGTGCCCGCGGCCGCCGGGTCGCGGTCATCGGGACGCTCGCCGTGCTCATCGTCGCGGTCGCCCTCCTCTCTGCTGCCGTCGGACAGTTCGCGCTGAGTCCGGCCGAGATCCTCGCCTCGATCGGTCGCCGCCTCGGCCTGGCGCCGACGGCAGCGGGGGACCTCTATGCCGACGGCGCGCTCTGGAACGTGCGCTTCCCGCGGATCGTCCTCGGCCTCACGGTCGGCGCGGCGCTCGGCGTCGCGGGCGCGCTCATGCAGGGGGTCTTCGCCAACCCGCTGGCCGAACCGGCGGTCGTCGGCGTGTCGGCGGGCGCGGCGGTCGGCGCGTGCGCCGCGATCGTGTTCGGCCTCCAGACGTTCGGCGCGGCCACCGTGCCCGCGGCGGCCTTCGTCATGGGCATCGTGACGACCCTCCTCGTCTACGTGCTGTCGCGCGCGCAGGGCCGCACCCGGGTGCTCATGCTGGTGCTGACCGGCGTCGCGGTGAACGCGATCGCCAACGCGCTCATCGCGCTCCTCGTCTTCCTCGCCGACACCGCGAGCCGGGAGCAGATCATGTTCTGGCAGCTCGGGTCGCTGAACGGCGCCGGCTGGTCCGCGGTCGCCGTCACCCTGCCGCTGCTCGTCGTCGGCGTGGTCGGCGCGTCCCTCCTGGCCCGGCCGATGGATGCGCTCGCGCTCGGCGACCGGAGCGCCCGGCACCTCGGCGTGCCGGTCGAGCGGGTGCGCCTCCTGGCCATCATGCTCGTCGCCCTCCTGACCGCCGCGGCCGTCTCGTTCGCGGGGATCATCGCGTTCGTCGGGCTGATCGTCCCGCACCTGCTGCGGCTGCTCATCGGACCGGCGCACGCGGCGCTGCTGCCCGCGAGCGCGCTCGGCGGCGCACTGCTGATCGCCGTGGCGGACGTCGTCGCGCGCACCGCGGTGCCGTACGCCGACCTCCCGATCGGGATGTTCACCGCCCTCGTCGGCGGGCCGGTGTTCTTCGTGCTGCTGCGCCGGACGATCGCGACGGGGGAGCGCGCGTGACCGCGGCGGCCGCCGGCGTCGGCGCCGAGCTGCGAGGGGTGAGCGTCACGGTCGGCGCCCGCAGCATCCTCCACGGCGTCGACCTCGCCGTGCGGCCGGGCGAGCTGGTCGCGCTCATCGGGCCCAACGGCGCGGGCAAGTCCACCGCGCTCGGCGTGCTCGCCGGCGACATCGCCCCCGGCGAGGGGGCCGCACTCATCGACGGCCGGGAGGCGCACCGCCTCCGCCCGGCCGAGCTCGGCCGCCTGCGCGCGGTGCTGCTGCAGCAGAAGGGCGTCTCGTTCTCGTACCCGGTGCGGGAGGTGGTGGCCCTGGGGCGGATGCCCTGGGCGCGCACCCCGCAGAGCGACGACGACGAGGCGATCGTGGCCGACGCGCTCGCGGCGACCGGCACCTCCCACCTCGCCGATCGCGACGTCACGACCCTGAGCGGCGGCGAGCTCGCCCGCGTCTCGCTCGCCCGCGTGCTCGCGCAGCGCTGCCCGGTCGTGCTGCTCGACGAGCCGACCGACGCCCTCGACCTCGGCCATCAGGAGCAGGTGCTCGCGCTCGCGACCGGGCTCGCCCGGGCGGGCGGCGCGGTGCTGGCGGTGCTGCACGACCTCGACCTGGCCGCCGCCTACGCCGACCGGATCGTGCTGCTGGACCGCGGCCGGGTCGCTGCGGACGGGACCCCGGGGGAGGTGCTCACGGCCGACCGTGTCAGCGCGGTGTACGCGCACCCGGTCGACGTGATCCCGCATCCGGCGACCGGTGCTCCCTTGGTGCTTCCTGTGCGTCCACCGGCCGTCCGGCACCCCTCCGGTACCCTGGATCGGTGAATTGGTGGGTCCTGGTCGCGGTCGGCGCGATCGTCGCGGTGATCGTCGTCGGCGTGCGCCTGGGCTGGATCGACCTCTCCAACAAGGCCCGCCGCGGCTCCAGCACCATGAGCGGCGCCATCGGCGGCTCGTTCGACGAGGTCTTCGCGCCGACCAGGCACGAGGCCCAGCAGGAGCTCGACCGCCAGGCGCTGCTACCGGCTCCCGCACCGCTTCCGGGCGACCGCGGCGACGGCGGCTGGGAGGGCGGCCGGATCACGATCGACGTCGGCCCCGCCGGCCGCGGGCAGCGCGCAGAGGGCCGCGCCCCCAGCGAGGAGGGGCGGGCTACCGCCGTTGCAGACCGGCGTAGTCGGGGTGCTCGCTGAGCCAGCTCCGCACGTAGGGGCAGGAGGCCACGACGCGCAGCCGGGTGTTGTCGCGGACGTCGTCGAGAGCGGTCTCCACGAGGTGTGACGCCATCCCCCTCTCGCGCTTCTCGGGGTCGACCTCGGTGTGCGTGAAGACGATCGCGTCGTCGCGGAGGTCGTACTCGGCGACCCCGATCACCTCGCCGTCCTTGAGGAGGGCGTACCGGGACTGCTGTGGCTGGTTCTCCACCGTCAGGCTCATGGCGCCAGCGTATCCCGGCTGCGGGCGGGTCGTAGGCGAGAATGGACGCATGCTCGAAGCCCTCCCGGACACGCCTGCGCCGCGATGGCATCCGGGCGCACCCAGCACGGTCGTCCTCGGCGACAACCTGGAGGTGCTGGCCGGGCTGCCCGACCGCGCGTTCCGGCTGATCTACCTCGACCCTCCCTTCAACACCGGGCGCACCCAGACCCGGCGCAGCACCACGTCCGTCCGGACCGAGGGCGGCGCGGGCAGCGTGATCGGGTTCGGCGGCCGCAGCTACGAGCGCATCAAGGGCGACCTGCTCCGCTACGACGACCGGTTCGACGACTACTGGGAGTTCCTGGAGCCGCGGCTCATCGAGGCCTGGCGGGTGCTCGCCGACGACGGCACGCTGTACCTCCACCTCGACTACCGTGAGGCGCACTACGCGAAGGTGCTGCTCGACGCGCTGTTCGGGCGGGAGTCGTTCCTCAACGAGATCATCTGGGCCTACGACTACGGCGCGAAGACCAAGAACCGCTGGCCGGCCAAGCACGACACGATCCTCGTGTACGTGAAGGACCCCTCCTCCTACTACTTCGACTCCTCCGCGGTCGACCGCGAGCCGTACATGGCGCCCGGCCTGGTGACGCCCGAGAAGGCCGAGCTCGGCAAGCTGCCGACCGACGTCTGGTGGCACACCATCGTGTCGCCGACCGGCCGGGAGAAGACCGGGTACCCGACGCAGAAGCCGGAGGGCGTGCTCCGCCGCATCGTGCAGGCGTCGAGCGCCGAGGGCGATTGGGTGCTCGACTTCTTCGCCGGCAGCGGCACGACCGGCGCGGTGGCGGAGGCGCTCGGCCGCCGCTTCCTGCTCGTCGACAGCAACCCGGACGCCGTCGGCGTCATGCGGGAGCGGTTCGCGGCCACGGCACCCGGGGTCCGCTTCACGGAATGACACGCGGGCGACCCGGAACGCAGAGCGGTCGTGCGGACATTTCCGAGGACCGTGTGGAAGGGTTGTTGACTATGCGACCCGCGCTCCGAGCCCTGCCGTTCCTCTGGGGCGCGCTCGGAACGGCGGCCGCATTCACGGTCGTCTACATCGTCTTCGTACGCAGCTACATGGGCCAGGTGATCGACGAGCGCGCCTTCGCCGGGGCGGACGCCTGGAAGGGCGACCTGATCGACCTGGCCAACACGTTCCTCGACCTCCTGCCGGTGGCCTCGGTGGTCGCCGGCGCCGTGGTCGCCATCGTCGTCGTGCTGGTGCGCCGCAACTGGCTGATCTTCGCGATCGCGGTCGGTGCGGCGGTGGCGGCGAACGTCAGCACGCAGCTGCTGAAGTACGCCATCCTGTCCCGCCCGGCGAAGGGGGTGGATGTCGGGCTCGCGAACTCCCTCCCGTCCGGTCACACGGCGGTGGCGGCGTCGGCGGCGCTGGTCGTCTTCCTCGTCGCGTCGCCGCGGTTCCGGCCGCTCGCCGCGGTGGTCGGCGCGGTCTTCACGATCGCGGCGGGAGCCTCCACCCTGGTGGAGCAGTGGCACCGGCCCAGCGACGTGATCGCGGGCATGCTGGTCGTCGCGTTCTGGGCCTGCGTCGCGGGCCTGGTGCTCGCCGCCCTGCGACTGCGGCCGGCCGACCCTCCCGTCGGGGCCAAGCTCTGGACGCTCCTGTGGATCGCGGCGGTGTGCACGGTCGGCGCGGTGGTGTCGCTGTTCGTGACCTACTTCTCGGCGCAGTCGGGCGCCGAGCACCTGTTCATCGCGTACGCGGGAGGCGTGGCGGCGATCGTCGCCACCGGCTTCGTGCTCGCGGTGATCGGCAACCGGCTGTTCCGGGCGCTGGCGTAGCCTGCGAGACGGCCGATCGTATCGATAAAACCCGCCCTTGATTTTATCGGTACAAACGCAGTACGTTCTCAGTCGACGCGTGGCGCACGGCGCCCGCATCTTCTGACAACGGTGTGGAAGGCCAGCGATGACTCGAACCATTCGAAGGGGCCGCGCGACCGCGGCCATCGCGCTGACAGCGCTGCTGGCGTCGGTGACGACGCCGGTCCTGTCCGCGACGGCGGCGGGACCGGCTCCCGCACCCGTGCTCGTCGGCAGCGAGGCGCTCCCCGGCGGCGCAGGAGCGGCCGGGTCGATCGACCTGACGGCGCTCGGCACCCTCGGCTGGGTGCACGCCGACGGCAGCGGAACCGAGACGAAGGCGTCGGCCTCCGACCCGCTGGAGCTCACGAACCTCCACCCGGCGACCCCGCTCGCCACCCTCACCGACAGCCCGATCGCGTTCAGCTGGTCGGACGGCGCGGGGCAGGCCTCCGCGTCGGGCGTCACCACGGGTGCGGTGTACCGCTACGACCTCAGCACGGTCGGTGACACCACGGGTTACGACGCCGGTTACCGGCTCACCGTGCCGGCCGCCGAGTCCGTGCGCCAGGTCGTCCTGGTGAGCGGCATCTGGCAGGCGGACGCGCAGTTCAGCGTGACCTCGCTCGACGGCTCCGCGGTCTCCAGCACGCAGCTGTCGGCAGGAGGGTCGGCCGCGGTCAGGAAGACCACCGTGACGATGCGCCCCGGTCAGGGCGCGGTCATCTCGGCGACGCTGCGCGCCGTGCACGGCCGCGACGGCAACGTGTCGTTCATGGGCGCGGCGCTGCGCTCGCTCGAGAGCGGGCCGCAGCTCGCGACCGCGCCGGTGCCCTCCACGATGGACCTCACGGCCGAGGGCACGCTCGACTGGCTGCACCTCGACGGCTCGACCGTCGAGCGCTCCGCCGACGGCGACGGCTCGCTCGGGGTCGCCAACCGCGACGCCTCCGGGCCGATCAACCAGCAGGGGGACAACCCCGCGAGCTACTCCTGGACCAACGGCACCACGGTCGTCCAGCAGCCCGGCACCCGCACGGGCGGCGTGTTCCTCGCCCGCAGCGGCGACTTCAGCCGGCCCTGGGGCTGGGACCTCACCGTCGCCGCCGGCGACAGCCCCCGGACGCTCCGCTTCGTCGCCGGCGCCTGGCAGGCGAGTGCCCAGCTGACGGTGACCCTCGACGGCGCGAGCACCCCGGTGCTGACCGACGGCAGCCTGACCGCGGGGGGCGCGGCGGTCAGTTACCTCTACACCGTCTCGCTCCCGGCCGGCTCCTCCGCGAAGATCAGCGCACAGCTGACGAACACGACCGAGGCGAACGGGAACGGCAACGTCACCCTCGCCGGTGTGACGCTTGCCGAGCAGGACTTCCACGCGGCGCTCACCGCGCTCGTGCAGCAGGCCGACGCCGCGGACGTGTCCGGTGCGGATCCCGCCATGGCCGACCAGCTCGCCCGCGAGGTGGAGGTCGCGAAGGCCCTGCTCGCCGACGCCGGGGCCTCCGCCCTCGACATCCAGCGCGAGGTGTCGCTGCTGCAGGCGGCACTGGCCGCGGCGACCGCGAGCTCCAGCAGCGCCCAGTACACCTACCAGACCAACCCCGGCCTGACCGCGTCGTTCGGCTGGGAGGGCGATAAGGATGCTCCGATCGCCTTCATCGACGGCAGCTACCGCCTGCGCGACCACGGCAACACGATCGTGACGTTCGGCGTGCCCGACATCCCGGGGAAGATCGGGTGGCGCAACGCGGAGGGCTACCTTCCCGCCTTCATCAGCACGTACGCGAAGGGCGGCCTCGAGTTCACCGTCAAGAGCTTCTCCGACGAGGTGACCGTCGGCGGCAACCGCTTCGAGGTGGCGTACTCGCGCATGACCACCAAGAACACGACCGGCGCCGAGGCGACGCTGCCGCGCGTCTCCAGCGCGCTCGTACCGCTCAACGCCGCCGCGGCCGAGACGACGATCGCGGCGGGCGCCACCGTCGTGCGCGACTACGCGATCGGCGCCGACCGGTTCGGCAACACCTACAGCTGGCCCACCGATGCGCAGCTGAAGGCGCTCGGCTCGTACGACGAGCACTACGACCACATGCGGGACTACTGGAACGACCGCCTCTCGGCGATCGCCGACATCACCGCGCTGCCGGACGAGCGGCTGATCGACGCCTACAAGGCCGGTTACATCTACACGCTGCTCATCCGCGACGACGTGAACGGCCAGAAGCAGCTCCATGTCGGCGAGAACGGCTACGACGAGATGTTCGATCACGACACCATCGGCATCGTCTCGAACCTGCTGAACCTGGGCGACTTCACCTACGCGAAGGACTACCTCGCCACGCTGCCGGCCCAGCTGCAGTACCAGGACGCGAAGTGGAAGTACAGCGTTCCGTACGCCATCTACCTGCAGCGCACGGGTGACGATGGCTTCGTCCGCGACCACTTCGATGTGATCAAGACGAACACGCACACCATCTCGAGCGATCGGGAGGACGGCGGCGCCGGCATCATCAAGATCACCAACGCCATCGACTCCGACGGGCACTGGACGGTCGACAACTGGTCGGCGCTCTACGGCCTCTCGACCTACGCGTACCTGGCCGAGAAGCTCGGCGAACCGGCCGAGGCCGCCTGGGCGAAGGCCGAGTACGCCAGCCTGATGGCAGCGGCGAACGCGAAGCTCGACGCGACGCGGGCGCAGTACGGACTCGACTACATCCCGATGGCGATGGACGAGCCGAACGAGACGGGCCCGCGCAGCGACCCGCGCGACGCGAACTGGGCCTCGATGTTCCTGTTCGGCGGCTGGGCCTGGGACAGCTATCTCTACGGCATGCCGCAGTCCGGCTCGATGCTCACCGACATCGATCAGACCTATGCGTACGGCATCGACCGGCGCAAGGACGTCTCCGACTCCCCCTACAACTTCGGCGGCTACCCGCACGGGTTCTACTCGAGCGCGTACAACGCCGGGTACGGCGGGGCCGCGCTGCGGGGCGAGCAGTACCGCGACATCGGCATCAGAGCGTACGAGTTCATGATCGACCACTCGCAGAGCGGGCCCTTCGGCTGGTGGGAGGGTGTCGCCTACCCCAGCGACGGCTCGCCCTGGGACATCGCCCACGCGTCGGGCGGCGGCGGCTCGGACCAGCACATGTGGGGCCAGGCCATGAACACCAAGGTGCTCTTCGACTCCCTGGTGTCGCTGGCCTCCGACGGTTCGCTGATCGTCGGCCGCGGTGTGCCGACGGACTGGGTGGCCGACGGCAAGAAGGTCGCGCTCGACGACTTCCCGGTCAGCGACGGAGGCCGCATCGGCTACTCGCTGGAGGCGAAGAAGAACACGGTCACGCTCTCGTTCAGCGGCGACCTCGACAAGGTGCCCGCCATCAGCGTGCAGCTCATGGCGCTGAAGGGCAACATCGCCTCGGTGAACGTCAAGGGCGCGAAGGTCGACGCGGCCGCGGGCACCGTGTCGCTGCCGAAGGGCGCCACGAAGGTGACGATCACGCTGGGCCACCCCGTGCTCAGTGCGACGAAGGCACCGAGCATCTCGGGCAAGCCGGTCGTGGGCAGCACTCTCACGGCCGAGCCCGGGACGTGGTCGGCCGCGGGCGCGAGCTTCGCCTACCAGTGGCTCCGCGACGGTCAGCCGATCGAGCTGCCCGCCGCGGTCGCCGCGGGGAGCGCCGCTGCCCTCGCCGCCACGGTCGCTCAGCCGGCCGCCGCCGCGACGGGCTCGACCTACACGCCGACCTCCGCCGATGCCGGGCATGCCATCTCGGTGCGTGTGACGGCCTCCCTCGCCGGCTACGGCGATGGGACGGCAACCTCTGCCGCGGTGCCGGAGGCGCGAGCGATCCTGCGGCGACAGGTCCGGGCGCCGGCGTGCTCGCCAGCACCGGGAGCGGCGCGGTGTGGCCGCTGGGCCTGCTGGCCGCGGCGCTCCTCGCGGTCGGGGCCGTCGCCTTCGCCACGCGGCGCCGCCGGCGCGCATGACCCGGCGGGGGGGGGGGGGGGGGGGGGGGGGGGGCGCCCGGGGGGGGGGGGGCGGGCCCGCCCCCCCGGGGGGCCGGGGGGGCCCCTCCCGGGGGGGGGGGCGGGGGGGGCGGGCCCCCCGGGCCCCCCCCGTCGCCGTGCAGGCATGGCCGACTAGTCTGGACGGGTGGCGATGAGGGCGAGCCGGCCGAAGGTGACCATGGCGGACGTCGCGCGCGATGCGGGTGTCTCGGTCATGACGGTCTCGTACACCTACAGCAGCCCGCACCGCGTCTCTCCCAAGACGCGGGAGCGGGTGACCGCCTCCGCGCAGAAGCTCGGCTACCAGGGCCCCAACCCGTCGGCTCGGTCGCTGCGGCAGGGCAAGAGCCACAGCGTCGCCGTCGTCGTGGGGGAGGGACTGGCCTACGCCTTCGACGATCCCCAGTCGAGCCGGTTCCTTGCGGGGGTGGCCGCCGTCTGCGTCGAGTTCCAGCAGAGCCTCACCCTCCTCCCGGTCAGCGGTGACGAGGCCGACGGCGACCGCATCCACCAGTCGAGCGCCGACGCGTTCATCTGGTGGACCGGCGTCTCGGAGGGGCCGCTGCTGGAGGCGCTGATCGCGGCGGGCAAGCCGGTCGCCATCCAGGGCGCCCAGCCGGACTCGCTGCGCGACCCGGACTTGCAGGTGAGGGAGCGCGTGCACGTCGTCACCATCGACGACCGCGCGGCAGCGGAGGCGATCGCCGAGGTGACCTTCGCCGGCGCCGCGGCGCCCGCGGTCGTGAGCTTCGCCCTCGACGACGACCAGGATCCGATCATCGTGCTCGGCCCCGCGCTCGACGGCATCCGCTTCCCGGGCGCGCGCCAGCGCCTCCAGGGGTTCCGGGCAGCCTGCGAGCGACTCGGGCACGCCTGGGAGACCGTGCCGGTCGCGGTGGTCAGCCGCAACCACCGGCAGGACGCCCGCCCGCTGATCGAGGAGTTGTTCGACCGCGAGGTGCGACCGGACGCGGTGGTCGCCATGAGCGACCAGCTGGCCCTCGGCGTGCTCGACGTGCTGGCGGATCGCGGACTGACGGCGCCGGCAGACGTGGCGGTCAGCGGGTGGGACGACTCCGCGGAGGCGGAGCAGCACGGTCTCACCAGCGTGCACCAGTCGCTCGAGGAGCAGGGCACCCGATGCGCCCTGCTCGCTCTCGGCCAGCTCAGCGGTTCGGCGCAGGCCGATGGGGTCGAGGAGCCGTGGTCGCTCGCGGTGCGCGCGACGACACGGCAGGCGCACGGCTGAGCGGAGCAGGCC
>NZ_JBPGXM010000082.1:0-17861 GCF_056755495.1 Leifsonia sp. KNZ12-8B | reverse complement strand
CTACCCGATCAGCGACGGCCGCAGGTCGCGCAGCGTCCGGAAGTGCGTCATCCGCGTCACCCCGATCGCCGCGATGAGCAGCGCGATCAGCATCCACAGGGCGAGCACTCCCGCGTCCGCCCAGGCCGTCGCCGGGTTGCCGCCATACATCAGCTGGCGGATCCCGTCGACCGCGAACGACATCGGGAGCACGTGGTGCAGCGCGGCGAGCGGCCCCGGCAGCGTCTGCCACGGGAACGTGCCTCCCGCGGTCACGAGCTGCAGCACCATGAGCACCAGGCCGAGGAACTGGCCGACACTGCCCAGCCAGACGTTGAGCGCGAGGATGATCGCCGCGAAGGTGAGCGAGGCGAGCGCCATCAGCCCGTACATCCCGAGCGGGTTCTCGATGCCGAATTGCAGCGCCCCCGCCACGATCGCGAACAGCCCGACCATCTGCACCGCGCCAAGGAGGCCCGGCGTGAGCCAGCCGGCGAGCGTCACCTTCACGGGCGAGTGGAGGGCCGTGATGGCCCTGCGCGACACCGGCTTGACGATGAGGAACAGCGCGTAGATGCCGATCCAGCCGGCGAGCGCCACGAAGAACGGCGCGAGACCGGCGCCGTACGTCCCGGCCGAGGTGATCGACTTGTTCCGGAGGTCGACGGGGTCGGCGATGGTCGAGGCCTGCTTCTGCCGCAGGTCGGCCGAGGAGTCGGGTATCTGCTGCACGCCGTCCTTCAGCCCGTCGCGGAGCTCGGCCGTGCCGTCGTGCAGGGTCGTCAGTCCGTCGCGCAGCTGCGCGGCGCCGGTGGAGGCGCTGGAGGCTCCCGACGCGAGCTCGGCCGCCCCCGATGCGGCCTGGTGCGATCCGGAGGCGACCTGGGAGGCGCCGGACGCCAGTTGCGACGCCCCGGCCGACACCTGGTCGGCGCCCGCGGCGAGCTGGTTCACCTGACCGACGAGGGTCTGCACCTGCGTGTTGCCGTTCTGCACCTTGCCGTCGATCTGGTCGAGGGCCTCCTGCACCTGGGCGAGCTGCTCGGGCGTCGCGCCGGCCGCCTGGAGCCGTGCGATGAGCTGCTGCCCGACCGCGGGGGCGTCGGCGGCGACCTGGGCGGCCACCTGGCCGGCCTCCGTCGCCTTCGCGGCCAGCTGGTCGTTGCCGGCGGCGACCTGCGCGGCGCCGTCCTTCAGCTGTGCTGCACCGTCGCTGACCTGCTGCGCACCGTCGGCGAGCGTGCCGAGCGAGGTCGCCAGCGTCTGCGAACCGTCGGCCAGCTGTGCCGTGCCGTCGGCGAGCGCGGACGCCCCCGACTGCGCGGTCGCGCTGCCGTCGACGAGCTGGTCGGCCCCTCCCACCGCCTTCACCAGGTTGGAGCGGATGTCGGCGAGCCCCACGAGGAACTGCTTCGCCGCCTGCTCGTTGACCTGCTGGACGATGGAGGTGCGGATCTTCTCGGCCGCCTGCGTCCCGATGGTCGAGGCGAGGTAGCTGTTGGTGTCGTTGGTCGTCAGCGTCACGACCGCCTGGTGCGGGCTGTCGCCGGAGGCCGACGCGAGCGCCGACGAGAAGTCCTCGGGGAAGGTGATGCTGAAGTCGAAGGCGGAGTCGTCGACGCCGCGAGCGGCGGCAGAGGGGGAGGAGACGACGGTCCAGTCGAACGACCCGTCCTTCACGAGCTGGTCGGCCACCTTCTCGCCGTAGTTCACCTCCGACCCGTCGACCGTCGCGCCGGTGTCGTCGACGACGATCGCCGCGGGCACCTTGTCGAGGTTGGCGTAGGGGTTCTGGTTGGCCCACAGGTACAGGCCGCCGTACAGCACCGGGACGGCCATCAGCGCGATCAGCGCGACGATCGACATCGGGCTGGCGGTCAGGCGGCGGAACTCCGCCGCGATCATCTGCGGGATCTTCATGCGCCCTCCTCGATGGGCTCCGTCACGATCAGGTCGGGCAGGTCGTCGGTGTCGTCCCGGCCCGGGTCCTCGTCGAATGTCCGGACTCCTCCGGAGGTCTGGGGTCCGGTCTCGTCCAGGCGCGAGACCAGGGAGGCGGCGGCGATGGCCGCGGCAGAGGCGTCTCCGGCGATCACCAGCACCGCGATGCCGCGGCCGGCGAGCTCGCGCGCGAACCGCCACCACTCGACGGGGTCGCCGCCGTGCCGGTCGGGGGAGACGATGACGAGCGCCTCGACGCCCTTCCGCATCAGCGCGAGCTCGGCGAGCAGCCGGATGCGCAGGGTCGGCGGCAGCGTGCCGATCGACCAGCGCGCGTAGTCGGCGGCGTCGAGCTCCGCGAGCTTGCGGCCGACCGCCCGGGGGTGGGAGGCGCGGCCGGCGAACATGAGCTCTTCGGCGACGATGCCGGCCACGCTGACGTCGGACGCCGGCTCGCTCACGTCGGGGGCGTCGACGAGCGCGATCCGGCGGCGCATGGCCGAGTAGTCCGTCGCGCCGTCGATGGTCACGGTCCCGGTGTCCGGCCGCATCCGCCCGGAGGCGATCAGCCCGAGCACGGTCGGGCGCTGCTCGGTCTCGGCGCGCGCGAGTGCGGCCTGGCCGCTCTGGAAGGACGCGGACGTCGGAGGGAGGGCGGCGTGCCGGGGACCCTTGGCGACGCCGTCGAGCACGACCTTCATCGGGTGGCTCCCGCGAGGGGGGTCGAGGAGGCCGGCGCGGCGTGCGCCGCCTGCACGGCCTCGAACGCCAGCTCGGGCGTGCCGTCGACGAGCGCGTCGGCCTCCCGCCAGCTCAGTCCGGCGGCGCCGAGCCCGGCGAGCATCACCAGGCGGTGGCCGGTGGCGGGCGACAGCCCCGAGCGGGTCGCCTCGTCGAGCACCGAGACGGCGGCGTTCTCGATGAGGCGCGTGACCGTCTCGAGCTCGAGGTCGGTGCGGAGCTCACCCGCCTCGCGACCGCGTCGGACGGTCTCGCGGAGGCGCTCCCTGGCCGGGTCCATCGCGCTGCCGACGAGCGCGCGGTGCGGCCCGCGCACCGCCATCGCCGCGCTCACCCGGATGTGCTCGACCTCGGACCACAGGGTCGCGCCGAGCAGGGCGATCTCGACGCGCGAGTCGGGGTGCGACACCGGCTCGAGCAGCGCGGCGAGCCGCGCGGCACCGCGGGTGTAGACGTCGATGAGGAGCTCGTCCCTGGTCGAGAAGTGCCCGTAGATCGCGCGGCGGCTGAGGCCGGCACGCGCGGCGATGGTCTCGAGGGAGGCGTCGATGTCCTCGTTCAGCGCCGCGCCGGCGGCCGCGAGGATCGCCTCCCGGTTCGCGGCGGCATCGCGCCGCGGAGCACGGGGGGAGGAAGTGGGCATATCGGCATTCTACTCCTTTTTTGCACAGTGGTGTGCAAGTTAGTCCGCCCCATCCGACGACCCCTCATCCGGGTCGCGATAGGATCGAGTGCAGCGGTCGTCGGGGATTCGCCGTTGCGCCCAACCACCGAGAGGACGTGAGCACGTGCCCGCGATCGTGATCATCGGCGCCCAGTGGGGCGATGAAGGCAAAGGCAAGGCCACCGATCTGCTCGGCAGCCGCATCGACTACGTCGTCAAGTTCAACGGCGGCAACAACGCCGGTCACACCGTCGTCGTCGGCGACGAGAAGTACGCGCTGCACCTGCTGCCGTCGGGCATCCTGACCGAGGGCGTCACGCCGGTCATCGCGAACGGCGTGGTCGTCGACCTCGAGGTGCTCTTCCAGGAGCTGGACGGCCTCATCGCCCGCGGCGTCGACGTCTCGCGTCTGCGCATCAGCTCGAACGCGCACGTCATCACGCAGTACCACCGCACGATCGACAAGGTCACCGAGCGCTTCCTCGGCAAGCGCCAGATCGGCACGACCGGCCGCGGCATCGGCCCCACCTACGCCGACAAGATCAACCGCGTCGGCATCCGCATCCAGGACCTCTTCGACGAGAACATCCTGCGGCAGAAGGTGGAGGGCGCCCTCGACCAGAAGAACCACCTCCTGGTCAAGGTGTACAACCGTCGCGCCATCGGTGTGGACGAGATCGTGGACGACCTGCTCTCGTACGCCGAGCGGCTCCGCCCCATGGTCGTGGACTCGTCGCTGCTGCTGAACCGGGCGCTCGAGGACGGCAAGTACGTGCTGTTCGAGGGCGGCCAGGCGACCATGCTGGATGTCGACCACGGCACCTACCCGTTCGTGACCTCCTCCAACTCGACCGCGGGAGGCGCGGCCACCGGCTCCGGCATCGGCCCGAACCGCATCGACCGCGTGATCGGCATCGTGAAGGCGTACACCACGCGCGTCGGCGCCGGCCCGTTCCCGACCGAGTTGTTCGACGAGTGGGGCGAGTTCCTCCGCGAGCGCGGCTTCGAGTTCGGCACCACCACCGGGCGCCCGCGCCGCACCGGCTGGTACGACGCCCCGGTCGCCCGCTACACGGCCCGGATCAACGGGGTCACCGACTTCGTGCTGACCAAGCTGGACACGCTGACCGGCATCCAGAGCATCCCGGTCTGCGTGGCCTACGACGTCGACGGCGTGCGCCACGACGAGGTGCCGTCCTCGCAGAGCGACTTCCACCACGCGAAGCCGATCTACGAGGAGTTCCCCGGCTGGACCGAGGACATCAGCGGTGCCCGCAGCTTCGAGGACCTCCCGAAGAACGCGCAGGACTACGTCCTCGCGCTGGAGCGCATGTCCGGCGCCCGCATCTCCGCGATCGGCGTGGGCCCGGCCCGCGACGAAATCGTGGTGCGCCACGACCTGGTCGACTGAGCCGACCGAGCCGGCGGACGCCATCGACCCTGCCGAGCTGACTGAGCCGGCCGGCGCCCCCTAGAACCAGGTGCTCAGCCGCGGCGGCACCGCCGTGCGGAAGAGCCGGTCGAGCGCGACCGCGTCGCCGGTGATCCGGCCGGCGAGCGCCAGCGCGCGCGCCAGGTCGTGCCCGAGGTAGACGCTGCCGAGGACGGAGACCGGGAGGGTGACGTCCGGGGCGTCGTCGGTCGCCTCCACCCGGGCCGCGCCGTCGGTGACCGTCAGGCGGTACCGGCCGGAGGCCAGGCCGAGGTCGTCGGAGACGTCGAGCACCAGGGAGCCGTCGCGCTCGTAGCCGCGCGCCTCCAGCGCCGCCGGGATGTCGAGGATGCGCACCCAGAGGTGGTCCTCGACAGCGGTCACCCGCGCCCCGCGTACGTCGGAGACGAGAGCGTGCAGCGGCTCGTCGACGCCGCGGGTCCACGCCCGGACCTCGGCGACCAGGTCGAGCTCGAGCAGGAACCGCCACAGCGCCACGAGAGCCTCGTCGGTCGCGGCGGCCAGGTACTCCACCTCGACCTTGTGGCGGGTGAAGTCGTCCTCGCCCTTGACCGTGTAGCTGACGAAGCCCTGCGGCTCGCCCTCCGCGGAGTCGTAGCGCACCAGCCGGAACCGCTCCGCGTCTGGCGTGCCCTTGAGCGGTCCGATGAGGCGGTCGGCCAGATACGGCGAGAGCCCGATCTCGCCCGGACGCGATGCCATCACGGCGTCGAGCACTCCGTAGGCGGTCTCGCGATACGTCTCGGGATCGGTGAACGAGAGCCGTCCGCCGGTCTGCGGCCCGGCCCAGCGCACCCGCTTGGTGTCGACCCGCCACTCCGAGGCGAAGGTCGCCGGCCCGAAGCCCCAGCGGCCGTAGATCACCGACTCCGAGACGGTGAGGATCGCCAGCGGCAGACCCTGCGCCGCGGCCGTCCGGAGCTCCGAGCCCAGCAGGGCCCGCGCGACGCCGCGTCGCCGATGCGTCGGAGCCACCGTCACCGAGCTGATCGCCCAGGCGTCGACGCGCGAGCCGCCCGGCACGGTCAGCGGGGCCACCCACGAGTTCACCGTGCCGACCGGCGTCGGCGACGGGATGGTGTCGTCGTAGACGGCGGTCGTGCGACGGTCGCGGAGGTAGCCGCGCGCCTCCGTCAGCACCTCCTCCTTGGGGGCCGGGCTGTGGAAGCCGCGGAAGTCGGCGCGGATCCACTCACCGAACGCCGCGTCGTCGGAGGTGTCGATCAGCGCGAGCCGCAGGCCCGAACCGGTCAGCTCGCGGACCGACTGCTCGTCGACGGGCGCATCGGAGACCGTGGTGGAGGAAGACGACTGGTTCTGCTGCATGGATCCACCGTATCGACCGAGGGTGCTACGCCGCGAGGATGACGGAATCCGTGGAGAGATGCCGCCGCGGACCGATGTGTGGAAAGACGCGGGACGGGAGGCTGGAGGCATGACATCCAGCACCGCTCCCGCACTCGCCGCGACCGGCCTCACCAAGACCTACGGCACCGCCACCGCGCTGGCCGGCGTCGACTTCCGCGTGCTGCCCGGCGAGTCCGTGGCCATCATGGGCGCATCGGGCTCCGGCAAGACGACCCTGCTGCACTGCCTGGCCGGCATCATCCGCCCCGACGCCGGCTCGGTCGTCCTCGCCAGCGCGCACGGCCCGGTGGAGGTCACCGCGCTGGGCGAGAGCGAGCGCAGCCGGCTGCGCAGGGAGGCCTTCGGGTTCGTCTTCCAGCAGGGCCTCCTGCTGCCCGAGCTCACGGCGATCGAGAACGCCGCGCTGCCCCTCCTGCTCGCCGGCCACGACCGTCGCTCCGCCGAGCAGACGGCGGGTGCGTGGCTCGCGACCCTCGGCCTCTCCGGATTCGAGGGGCGGCGCATCGGCCAGCTCTCGGGCGGCCAGGCGCAGCGCGTCGCCATCGCCCGCGCGCAGGTCGGCGGCGCCGCGGTCGTGTTCGCCGACGAGCCGACCGGCGCGCTCGACTCGCACACCTCCGCCGACGTGATGGAGGCGCTCATCGCCTCCACGACCGGACGCGGCCGCTCGCTCGTGGTCGTGACCCACGACGAGGAGGTGGCCGCGCGCTGCTTCCGCGTCGTCCGGCTGGCCGACGGCCGGATCGTCGACGAGGCGGTGACCCGATGACGACGATCCGCCTCGCCTGGCTCTTCGCGCGCCGCGGCGCCGCCGAGCGCTCAACCGTGGTCCTCCCGGTCGTCGCCTTCGCGGTCGTCACCGCGCTCCTGCTCATCGTCGCCGGCGGCGCGCAGGCCTTCTTCTCGTGGACCGACGAGGAGGCCTTCGTCTACCAGGCGCTCGCCGTCGTCGCGCTCGCCCTGCTCGTCGTGCCCCTGGTCGCGCTCGGCGGTTCAGCCGCGCGGCTGTCCGCCCGGCGCCGCGACGACCGGCTGGCGACCCTGCGCCTGCTCGGTGCGACGCCGTCGCTCGTGACGGCCCTCACCGTCATCGAGTCGACGCTGCTCGCCATCGCCGGCGCCGTCGTCGGCCTGCTGCTCTTCCTGGCCGTCGCACCGCTCGTGGACCTCATCCCGTTCCGGGGGGAGGCGCTGGGCACCGCCGTGCTGCTGCCTCCCGCGGCGCTCGTCATCGCCGTGGCGGGCATCGGCGCGCTCGCCGCCGTGAGCGCCGCCATCGGGCTGCGCCGGGTCGTGCTGTCGCCGCTCGGCGTGCGGACGAAGCAGGAGGCTCCGCGCCTCCACTGGGCCCGCCTCCTCATCGGGGTGGCGGTGGTGGCGCTCGCGTTCGCCGCGATGAGTGCGCTGCAGCTCGCCGGCGGAGTGGCGATGATCCTCACCATCCTCGCCCTCGGCTTCGGCGGCACGATCGCCGTCCTGAACCTGGTCGGCCCGTGGCTGCTGCGGGTCGTGGCGTCGCGGCAGGCGCGGCGCGCCCGCACCGCCCGCCGGCTGATCGCCGCACGCACGGTCCTGGAGTCGCCGAAGGCGGCGTGGCGACAGGTCTCCGGCGTCGCGATGACGAGCTTCATGGCGGTGTTCGCCGGTGTCGGCGTCGCCGTGCTCGGCGCGCTGGGCCAGGACGAGGAGTCCGCGCAGCTGCTCGCCGACATCCGCACCGGCATCGTGATCACGGTCGTCGCCTCGTTCCTCATGGTCGCGTGCTCGGCCGGCGTGAACCAGGCCGCCGCGGTCCTCGACCGCCGCGACCTCTACGTCAGCCTCGACCGGCTCGGCATGCCGCTGACCGAGATGGAGGCCGCCCGCACCCGCGCGATCATGTCGCCGCTGCGCGTGACGACGGTGACGGCCGCCCTGACCGCGGCGGTCGTCGTGCTCCCGCTCGCCGGTGCGAGCCTGATCATCGCGCCTGCGAGCATCGCCGTGATCGCAGCGTGCCTCGCCGCCGGCGTGCTGCTCGTGCGGCTCGCGCTGCTGGCGACCCGTCCGGTGCTGCGGCGCGTGCTGGCCGACCCCGCGCCGAGCCTGTGACCGTCCGCGGGAGGCCGTGGCCGGCCTCCCGCGTCCGGCGGTCGCCGCCACCCGCTAGGGTCGGAACATGCCTGAGAACGAGTCCGTCGCCGACGCCGTCGAGCGCCTGCACAGCATCCGGCAGAGCATCGACAACATCGACGCCGCCGTCATCCACATGCTGGCCGAGCGGTTCAAGTTCACCCAGCAGGTCGGCGCGCTGAAGGCCGCACACGGCCTCCCTCCCGCCGACCCCGAGCGCGAGCGGGAGCAGATCGAGCGCCTGCGCGCGCTCGCCGAGGAGAGCCACCTCGATCCGGCGTTCGCCGAGAAGTTCCTCAACTTCATCATCGCCGAGGTCATCCACCACCACGAGCGCATCGCGACCGAGAACGGCGCCTGACCGCATGGCGTGGAACCCGGCCGCGCTGCCCGACACGCACGGCCGCACCATCGCCATCACGGGCGCGAACGCGGGCGTCGGCTACTTCACCGCCGAGCAGCTCGCCGGCGCGGGTGCACATGTGATCCTCGCCTGCCGCGATCAGGAGCGGGCGGAGGCTGCCGTCGCGGCGATCCGCCGCCGCGTCCCGGGCGCCCGGGTGGAGGCGACCCCGCTCGACGTCACGGACCGCGCCTCGGTCGACGCCGCGGCCGAAGGGCTGCTGGAGCGCGACCGGCTCGACGGGCTCATCCTCAACGCGGGCATCGTGCACGCGCCGCGCACCCGCCGCACCGACCCGTACGGCAACGAGCTGGTGCTCTCCACGAACGTGCTCGGGCACTTCCGGCTGGTGGCGCGCGTGCTTCCGGTGCTGGAGCGGACGGCGGCGGGCGTGGCGGGCGCCGGTGGTTCCGGTGATGCAGGCGGCGCTGCGGGCGTCGGCGGTGCCGGTGGCGTCCGCGTCGTCTCCCTCGGCTCGCTGGCCACGCGGCTCGGGAGGCTGCGGCTCGACGACCTGCAGCTCGAGCGCTCCTACACGTCGTGGCGCGCGTACTCCGGGTCGAAGATCGCGCTGCAGGCGTTCGGCTTCGAGCTGGAGCGCCGGCTGCGGGCAGGCGGAAGCGGAGTGACGAGCCTGGTCGTGCATCCCGGATACTCCACCTCGGGCCGGACGCCCGGCATCCGCGGCGTCAACCACCCGTCGCGCGCGAAGCGGTTCGTCGACAACCTGCAGGCCGCGTGGACGCAGGGCAAGGATCATGGCGCCTGGGCCCCGGTGCGCGCGATGCTCGACGAGACCCTCACCGGCGACGACTACCTCGGCCCGCTGGCGCGCACGAAGGGCATCCCCGTGCAGGCGCACCCGACCCGCTTCTCGCACTCACCGCGTACCGGCGCCCGCCTCTGGCCCCTCCTGGAGGTCGCCTCGGCCCAGCCCTTCCCCCTCCCGTAGCAAACCGTCGAGTACGCGGACTTTCTGCGTACTCGACGGTTTTGGCGCGAATTCGCGCGTACTCGGCGGCTACGGACCGGGCCGGGCGGGACGGCGGGTCAGTCGACGACGATCGAGAGGAGGCGGTGGTCGGCCGGGACGGCCGCGCGCAGTGCGTCGCGCGCCGACGCGTAGTCGGGGCCGTCGGCCTCCAGCTCCTGGACCGCGGTCGGCCGCATCAGGCCGGTCGCGATCACACGGCCGCCGCGGGGCATGGCGTTGTGCACCTGCAGGAGCTCGTAGCCCTCGGGGACCTGCTCCTCGACCAGGGCGCGCGCCGTCTGCGCATCGTCGGCCTCGGCCGTGACCTCCTGGGTCAGGCTCGACTGCACCAGTCCGCGCACGCGCATCAGGCGCCTCCTCCGGCGCGGTCCGGGGCGGCGGGAGGCGGGGCGACGGGAGGCACGGATCAACGCTACCCGAGCCTCCCGACGCCGCCGCGCAGCGCCGCGCGCCGCAGCGCCCAGCCGTACACCCGACGGCTGGGCGGCCTCCCAGCCGTTATCCAGACGGCTGGGATGGGCTGAGGACATGGACATCGCATACACCGCCATCGCACATGCCACCGGAGGGGGCCGCGACGGTCACGTCCGCAGCGAGGACGACCGCCTCGACCTCGACACCCGCCCGCCGCGCGAGCTCGGCGGCTCCGGCGACGGCACCAACCCGGAGCAGCTCTTCGCCGCGGGGTTCGCGGCGTGCTTCCTCAGCGCGCTCCACGCTGTCGGCCGCGCCGAGAAGCTCGACACGACCGACGCCGCCGTCTCGGCGAGCGTCGGCATCGGCCCGAACGGCGACGGCGGCTTCGCCCTCGCGGTCGAGCTGGACGTCTACATCCCGCGCGTCGGCCGCGAGCAGGCCGACCAGTTGGCCGAGAAGGCGCACCACGTGTGCCCATACTCGAACGCGACCCGCGGCAACATCCCGGTCAAGCTGACCATCGTCGAGTAGTACCCCGCCGAGTAGTACCGGCCGAGCAGCACCCCGCCGAGCAAAACCCCGCCGAGCAGCACCCCGCCGAGTCGTGACTCGTTGCGGGTCCGCCCGCCGAGACGTGACATCAGCTCACGACTCGGCGGGCGGACCCGCATCAGCTCACGACTCGGCGCTGACGCGGCCCACCTTCTCGGTCTTGTCCCAGCGCGCCTCCGCGCCGGCCAGCTCCTTCAGGTAGGAGTCGAACGTGATCGCGCACAGCAGCGACCCGTACCCGGCGAGGTAGATCAGCGCGGGCGCGAGCCAGCGGCCCGCCCGCGTGCGCTCGGAGACGCGCGCGAGCCACGCGACGACCATCGAGAACGGGATCCAGACGTAGATCGCCAGGGTCAGCACGAACAGCGTGGACTCGTCGAGCGTCGCCCCGAACAGCCCGGGCAGCCGGACCAGCATCACCTCCGGGAACAGCGCCACCAGCATCACGAGCATGTTGACGATGCCAGGGAAGAGCAGCACGTGCCCGAGCTCGCGCTTGGTCGTCGGGGCGTCGGTCAGCGACCCGAGGATGAGCACGAACAGGTACGCCAGCGCCGCCGAGATCCAGAGCACGCGGAACACGCTCGTCGCGAAGGCGCTGTCGAGGAACAGCAGCCCCGCCAGCCCGATCGACGACAGCACCATGATGAGCGGGAGCAGCCAGAGGCTGAACCACACGATGCCGAAGGTCCACGCGCCCAGGTGGTGCACCTTCGACGGCCGGAACCAGATGTCCTTGTACCGCGCGGTGACGGTGACGTTGCCGCGGGCCCAGCGCAGCCGCTGCTTCCAGAGCGCGTCGACCCCCGCTGGCTCCTCGGCGAGCACGTGCGCGTGCGGTTCGAACACGACCCTGCGGCCCTTCAGCTGGGTCTCGAAGGTCGTGATCGTGTCCTCCGCGAGCGAGGAGGTGTCGATGCGCCCGCCGATGGCCACGAGGTTCTCGCGGGAGTGGAGCTGCGCCCCGCCGGCGAGGCACGCCTGCGCGCCCAGCACGTTCTGCGCCCGCCGCGCCGCGGGCTGCGAGAGCACGTACTCCACACTGATGAACTTGGTCAGGTAGTTGCGCCCGCTGGTGCTGCCCTCACGGATGTACGCGGACACGGCCCCGACCTCGGGATCGGCGAGGTGCCTGGTCATCTTGCGCAGCGACGGCGGGGTGTAGATGACGTCGGCGTCCATGACGAGCAGCGCCTCCATCCAGTCGTCCTCGAGGATCTGCCGGATGCCGTGGTTGAGCGTGTGCGCCTTGCCCTGGCCGCCCTGCTCGCGCCGCAGCAGGTGCACGTTGCCGGGGTAGCGGGCCGCGCGGTCGCGCACCACGTCGGGGGTGTCGTCGGTGCTCGCGTCGTCGACGACGTAGATGCGCAGCGCCTCGCGCGGGTAGTCGAGCTTCATCAGCCGGTCGATGGAGGCGCCGATCACGGCACCCTCGTTCCAGGCCGGGACGACGATCGCCACCCGCGGGAGGTACGGAGCCGCCTTGCCGTAGTGGTTGATCCACGCGTGGAACGGGATGGCGAGGAACGTCGCAGCCGCCGCGACCACGGGGATGAGCCCGCTCAGCGCCAGGATCAGGCACACGATCACCCCGATCCACTGCAGCACCGCAAGCACATCCACGGAAACCCCCTTCGTCTACCCGCCACCCTACCCAAGGGACCGCCGGGGGGAAGCGAACGGGGCCCCGTCGTGGACGGGGCCCCGAGAGGCGTTCGCTGTGGAGAACATCAGGCGACGGGGATCACCCCTTCTTCGGCCCGAGCGACCCTCCCGCGGCGAGCCGCATCAGGTCGGAGCTCAGGTCGATCCCCAGCTCGCTGCCGCCGGCCGAGCCGAACTCGTGCTGGTAGTGCTCCCACGAGGTGTCCTTGATCTTCGCCTCCACACCCGTCTCCATCAGCACGACCAGCTCGCGCGCGGCCCGGTCGATGCGCTTCCCGAGCGACTTGTCCTGCCAGTCCTCGGTCGACGCGAACACCGAGGTCGGCGTCGTCATCGTGCGCAGGAAGGCGAACAGCGACCGCATCTGCTCGTCGACCACGAGCGCGTGCCGGGCGGTGCCGGCGGTCGCGCCGAGCACGACGGGCTTGGCGATGAGGAGGTCGTTGTCGAGCACCTGGAAGAACGAGCTGAACAGCCCGCTCGGCCCGGCCTTGTACACGGGCGCGGTCGCGATGATGCCGTCAGCGCCCCGCAGCGCCTCGATCGCCTTCGTGAACTTCGGCCCCAGGTGGCCGGAGGCGAGCGCCCCCGACAGCTCCGGCAGCAGCTCGCGCAGGTCGAGGTGCAGGGTCTCGACGGTGTGCCCGTCGCGCTGCGCGGCCGCCTCCACCCGCAGGGCCAGCCGGTCGGCCAGCATCTTGGTGGAGGACGGGTCGCTCACGCCCGCGTTGACCACGACCACCCGGAACGGGCGGTGCTCGGTGTCAGTCATCATTCCTTCTTTCGAGACGAGATCGCGATAGCGGGAGGCGTCGTCGCTCAGAGCGACGGGTAGCTCGCCTGGAACTGTTCCTCGGTGTCCTGGTAGGGGGAGGCGCCGGTCACGTTGTCGCCGCGGTTGGCGTTCGGGCGGGGCTGGCGCGGCGCCTCGTCGCCGTACTTGGCGGTGACGAGGGAGGCGTGGGTGGGTGCGTCAGGGACCTCGGGGTCGCGACGGGCCGCCAGCTCCTTGCGCAGCACGGGGACGACCTCCTCGCCCAGCAGGTCGAGCTGCTTGAGCACGGTCGACAGCGGGAGGCCGGCGTGGTCCATCAGGAACAGCTGACGCTGGTAGTCGCCCGCCCACTCTCGGAAGGTCAGCGTCTTGTCGATGACCTCCTGCGGGCTGCCGACGGTCAGCGGCGTCGCCTCCTCGAACTCCTCCATCGTCGGGCCGTTGCCGTAGACGGGGGCCTCGTTGAAGTAGGGGCGGAACTCGCGCTTGGCGTCCTGCGAGTTCTTGGCGATGTACGCCTGGCCGCCGAGGCCGACGATCGCCTGCTTGGCGGTGCCGTGGCCGTAGTGCTCGAAGCGCTCGCGGTAGAAGGCGATCAGGCGCTGGTAGTGCTCCTTCGGCCAGAAGATGTTGTTGGCGAAGAAGCCGTCGCCGTAGAAGGCCGCCTGCTCGGCGATCTCCGGGGTGCGGATGCTGCCGTGCCAGACGAACGGGGCCACGTCGTCCAGCGGGCGCGGCGTGGAGGTGAAGCCCTGCAGCGGGGTGCGGAAGTGTCCCTCCCAGTCGACGACGTCCTCCCGCCACAGCCGGTGCAGCAGGTTGTAGTTCTCGAGCGCGAGGGGCAGGCTCTGCCGGATGTCCTTGCCGAACCACGGGTACACCGGGCCGGTGTTGCCGCGGCCGAGCATGACGTCCATCCGCCCCTTGGCGAGGTGCTGGAGCATCGCGTACTCCTCGGCGATGCGCACCGGGTCGTTCGTGGTGATCAGGGTGGTGGAGGTGGAGAGCACGAGCCGCTCGGTGAGGGCCGCGATGTGCGACAGCAGGACGGCGGGCGACGACGAGAAGAACGGCGGGTTGTGGTGCTCGCCGACCGCGAAGACGTCGAGCCCGACCTCCTCGGCGTGGACCGCGATCTTGACGATCGCGTCGATGCGCTCCGCCTCGCTGGGCGTGGCGTCCGCGACCGGGTCGCGGGTGATGTCGCTGACGGAGAAGATCCCGAACTGCATGGCTGACTCCTTGTGGTCGTTCTCGCCGTTTGTATGCAAACGCATACAACGCGGATGCGGCGGGAGTATTCCCGGCCTCCAGTCTGGCCTCGGTGCTGCCGATTCAGCCAGGTCCCGCAAAGGTCAGGACAATCTGCACTGCAGGTCCGATTCCCGCGCGCCCGGCGTCGGGGGCAGCCGCTAGCCTCGCAGGGTGAAAGTCGCTGTGCAGTTCATCGCGATGGGGCTCATCTGGGGTGCCAGCTTCCTGTTCATGAAGGTCGCGCTGGAGGGCGTCTCGTTCGGGCAGGTCGCCTGGGCGCGGCTGGTCTTCGGTGCGCTCACGCTCGGCGTGATCATGCTCGTGATGCGCAGCCGGCTGCCGCGGGAGCCGATCGTCTGGCTGCACTTCGTGGTCGTGGCAATCACGTACTGCGTCGTGCCGTTCCTCCTCTTCGCCTGGGCCGAGCAGTACGTCTCGTCGAGCCTCGCGAGCATCTACAACGCCGTGACGCCGATCACGACGGCCATCCTGGCGACCGTCGCGTTCCGCGTGGAGAAGCTCAACCGCGACCAGGTGCTCGGCGTGCTGATCGGTGTGGTGGGCGTCGTGGTCATCGTGGGGCCGTGGCACGTGGAGGCGCTGAGCGGCAGCATCCAGGGCCAGCTCGCCTGCCTGGGCGCCGTGACCTGCTACGGCTTCAGCTTCGGCTACATCCGCCGGTTCATCAGCAGCCGCGACATCCCGGCGACGACCACGGCCTTCCTCAACATCGGCCTCGCGGCCGCGATCATGGTGGTGCTCACGCCGATCGTGGCGTGGAGCCCGATCGACTTCTCCTGGCCGGTGCTGCTGTCGCTGCTCGCCCTCGGCGCGCTCGGGACCGGCGTCGTCTACATCTGGAACATGAACGTGCTGCGTGCGTGGGGTCCGACCGCGACCTCGAGCGTGACCTACGTGACGCCTGTCGTGGGCGTGGCGCTCGGCATCCTGATCCTGGGCGAGCGGCTCAGCTGGAACGAGCCGGTCGGCGCGCTGGTGGTGCTCGCGGGCATCCTCCTGACGCAGCAGCGGGTGCGGCTGTTCACCCGCCGGCAGGCCGAGCTGGCCGTCGCCGAACGGTCCTGACCGCTCAGACGCGCAGCGGCTTGACGCAACACGCCGCCTCGCGAGTCCGCGAGACGGCGTGTCGTGACAAGTGGATGCGGCGCTAGGCGACCGTCGGGCCGAAGTGCTCCGGGAGGGTCGAGCGGTGCACGCCGCGCAGCTCCTCCACGCCGACGGTGAAGAGGTCCTGCACCTCGAGCACCGGCTGCGTGCCGACCTCGGCGTCGGTCACGCCGATCCGCAGCACCGGGATGCCCCGGCCCTCGCAGAGACCGCGGAACTTGACGTCGTCCTCGCGCGGCACCGACACGATCACCCGGCCGGTCGACTCGCTGAACAGGGCGGTCGCGGCGTCGATGCCGTCGCGCTCCGTGATCTCGCCCAGCCAGACGCGGGCGCCGACGCCGAAGCGCATGACGCTCTCGGCGAGGGCCTGCGCCAGGCCGCCGTCGGCGAGGTCGTGCGCGGACGAGACGAGCCCCTCCTGCGCCGCCGCGTGCAGCGTCTCGGCCAGCCGGCGCTCGCCGGCCAGGTCGACCGCGGGCGGCAGGCCGCCGAGGTGGCCGTGGATCGTGCCCGCCCAGGCGGAGCCGTCGAGCTCCTCCCGGGTGATGCCGAGGAGGTAGATGTTCTCGCCCTCGTCCTGCCAGCCGGCGGGGATGCGGCGGGCGACGTCGTCGATCACGCCGAGCACGCCGACGACCGGGGTCGGGAAGATCGGGGTGTCGCCGGTCTGGTTGTAGAACGACACGTTGCCGCCGGTGACCGGCACCTCCAGCTCCAGGCAGGCGTCCGAAAGACCCTCGACGGCCTGCGAGAACTGCCACATGACCTCGGGGTTCTCCGGGCTGCCGAAGTTGAGGCAGTCGGTGACCGCGGCCGGGACCGCGCCCGACGCGGCGACGTTGCGGTAGGCCTCCGCGAGGGCCAGCTTTGCGCCCTGCTTGGGGTCGAGCTGGCAGTAGCGGCCGTTCGCGTCGGTGGCGATGGCGAAGCCGAGTCCGCTCTCCTCGTCGACGCGGATCATGCCGGCGTCGTCCGGGAAGGCGAGCGCGGTGTTGCCGCCCACGAAGTAGTCGTACTGGTCGGTGATCCAGCCCTTGTCCGCGAGGTTGGCGCTGCCGAGGAGGGCGAGCACCTGCTCCCGCAGCTCGTCGCCGGTGGTGGGGCGGGGGAGGCTGGAGGCGCTGTCGGCCTGCAGCGCGTCGATCCACGCCGGGTAGGCCACGGGCCGCTCGTAGACCGGGCCGTCGACCGCGACCGTGCGCGGGTCGACGTTGACGATCTCCTCGCCCTTCCAGTCGATGACCAGGCGCCCGGTGTCGGTGACCTCGCCGAGCACGCTGGTCTCGACGTCCCACTTCGCGGTGACGGCGAGGAAGGCGTCGAGCAGCTCGGGCTTGACGACCGCCATCATGCGCTCCTGGCTCTCGGACATGAGGATCTCCTCCGCCGTGAGCGTGGGGTCGCGCAGCAGCACGTGGTCGAGCGTGATGTGCATCCCGCCGTCGCCGTTGGAGGCGAGCTCGCTCGTCGCGCACGAGATGCCGGCGGCGCCGAGGTCCTGGATGCCCTCGACCAGCTTGTCGCGGTACAGCTCGAGGCAGCACTCGATGAGCACCTTCTCGGCGAACGGGTCGCCCACCTGCACCGCCGGGCGCTTGGTCGGGCCACCGGCCGAGAACGTGTCGGACGCGAGGATGCTCGCGCCGCCGATGCCGTCTCCACCCGTGCGCGCGCCGAACAGGACCACCTTGTTGCCGACGCCGGACGCGTTGGCGAGGTGCAGGTCCTCGTGGCGGAGCACGCCCACCGACAGCGCGTTGACGAGCGGGTTGCCCTGGTACACCGGGTCAAAGTAGGTCTCGCCGCCGATGTTCGGCAGGCCGAGGCAGTTGCCGTAGAACGAGATGCCCGAGACCACGCCGTGCACGACGCGGGCGGTGTCCGGGTCGTCGATCGCGCCGAAGCGCAGCTGGTCCATCACGGCGACGGGACGGGCGCCCATCGAGATGATGTCGCGCACGATGCCGCCGACGCCGGTCGCGGCGCCCTGGAACGGCTCGATGTAGGAGGGGTGGTTGTGCGACTCCACCTTGAAGGTGACGGCCCAGCCCTCGCCGACGTCGACGACGCCCGCGTTCTCGCCCATGCCGACCATGAGGTTCTTCTTCATCGCCGGGCTGACCTTCTGGCCGAACTGGCGCAGGTAGATCTTCGACGACTTGTACGAGCAGTGCTCCGACCACATCACCGAGTACATGGCGAGCTCGCCGCTGGTGGGGCGGCGGCCCAGGATCTCGCGGATGCGCGCGTACTCGTCGTCCTTGAGGCCCAGCGCGGCGTACGGCTGCTCCTTCTCGGGCGTCGCGGCCGCGTTGGCGACCGTGTCGACGACGTGCTGGGTCGGGAGGGAGGTGTCGGTCACGCGGGCACTCCAGGCTGAGCGGGCGGAGGGGGATGAGGCCAGTCTACCGG